>NZ_LWFH01000133.1:0-596 GCF_001635725.1 Oleiphilus sp. HI0066 | reverse complement strand
GTACTGAACCCCTGATTCGTGTGATGGCTGAAGGCGAAGATTCGGCGTTAGTTAATGATGTGGTGGATCAGCTTGTTTCAGTCGTCACTGAAAATCTCGCTTAAGTAAAAGTATGGGTTTTAATCGGCTTGTAGTTACGGAGCAACTCGGTTAGTATTTGCGCCCGCTTGACTTGAGGTAATGCTATGCGTCGTAAACTAGTTGCTGGTAATTGGAAAATGAACGGTAACACCGAGTTTGCTGCGGAGTTTGCTCAAGACTTAAAAGCTAAGTTTGATGCTGCGGAAGTGACGTGCGATGTCATGATTGCTCCCTCTGCACCTTACCTCGCATTGCTAGCAAATGCGTTTAGCGAATCGAATATTCAGGTAGCCGCGCAAAATGTTGCGCAGTTTGATAAAGGCGCTTATACCGGTGAAGTTTCTGCTTCCATGTTAAGTGATTTGTCTTGTCAGGCTTCATTGATCGGGCATTCGGAGAGGCGTACTTTATTTGGCGAGACAGATGAAGTTGTCGCCGCACAAGTATCGCAACTTGTTGAGCAAGGTATTACGCCGGTGCTATGTGTTGGTGAAACGCTTGAAGAAAGAGAAGCG
>NZ_LWFH01000132.1:0-927 GCF_001635725.1 Oleiphilus sp. HI0066 | reverse complement strand
GAGCAATATCACGAACAATTGATGCTTCAACAAGGAAAAGGCGCCGACCAACTAAAATGGGGCCTTAGAGTTAAAGGCATTGATCTGATGGCAGACATCAGTACTCAAATGGTTTTACAAAAAATCGACGCCCTACTTTGCGCTAAAGGTTAAGCAAGTATGGATTTGTGGATTTGGCTGCTTGCTGCACTGAGCTTATTTGTCGGATGCTGGATTCAGACTGCATTGGGCTTTGGAATGGCTGTGATTGCCGCACCTATTATTGTCATCCTTAACCCTTTATGGGTTCCCGTGGCACTCACCTTATGCGCGCTATTCTTGAGCGTTCTCAACACCTGGAATCAGCGCGAATACATCGAATATCGCGCCTTAGCGCTGCCTTTTATTACAAGAATCCCCGGTACGATATTAGGTGCATGGTTACTACTTCAACTCGATATTTTTGCCCTTCAACTGTTTGTCGCCGGATGCGTTTTTGCGGCGGTAATCATTTCTTACTATGGCAAGCAGTTTGATTACACCCCAAGACGAATGGGGCTTGCAGCATTTATCAGTGGAATAATGGGAACGACGACGTCCATTGGTGGACCGCCTATGGCCTTAGTCATGCAGCACGGAAAGCCTCAAAACATACGCGCAAACCTGTCGATATATTTTGGTTATAGCTGCACAATCAGCATGATTTCCTACGCCTATATCGGCGTATTAAATCAGCAGCTACTATAGAAAGTCTTAGTTTTTTGCCGGTATGCCTATTAGGTTTCGTACTTGGGGTAAAAGCGAGGCCATACATCGATGACAACAATCGATTCAGACCATTGCTGCTTAGCTTATGCTCGATCGCAGCACTTATCGCTTTTATTGGCGCGTTACTTTATGAATAGCCTAATGCTTTCTCGAGAGGAAATTTTCCTCTTACAAAGATAC
>NZ_LWFH01000131.1:0-1025 GCF_001635725.1 Oleiphilus sp. HI0066 | reverse complement strand
TACCTTCCTTAAGCTTTAAATCATGAATTAGTCTGCAGCGCTGTTTTCGCTTGCGAAAACCATACAAGTACTTGATTAAGATATCTTTCACCATACAAGTCTAAGAATTGCTTTGTCTTAAAGTCTCGTATGTCCTGCAAAGCAGTGATTCTCTCTTCAATAAACTCTATAGACAGCGGGATGCCGCACTCCACCGTAATGCAATGCTCCCATTCTTCGTAATTTCTTGGGATCACATCTTCCATCATTCTCTATTTCCTCGTTTTTCTTGGGGCGCTTTTCATTCGCTAAATTTATAATCGATCGCTACAGCATTGTGTGCATGCAAGCTTTCTTGATGTTCAACCTTGAACCAATAATCCACCACGCCATTCATATGCTCTAAGCTGTCTTTTAAGCGTCTCGCTGCGTCCTCACAAAACATCAAGTTATCTGCATTAAGTTTGGCAAATGCCTGCTCGTCTTGACGTTTGACCGCCGTTTGAACAGGCGTACCAATCGCTTTTTCAACATCAAAAATTAGCTCATCAAACTCGAACCATTCATTGGGAGCTAAGATCAATTTAATGTACGCGTAAGAACGCTGACTATGTGGTGTTGCTACCGAACCTGCCTCTTGAAGTATCCATTGAAGGATCTGATCTTTTGGAATCGACTCTTCACCAAAGCGCTGATCAAACGCTTCGCTATAAAGCTGTCTAGACAATGATGCGGAACAGGGACAAGTACTCGAATAAGGCACTTCCACATCCACCTGTGTGCTAAATTCGTTGTCACGCAAAACTGACTCAATACGAATCGGGTAACGCTGAAACCCTTGTTCACCGCTCAGCATTGCTGGCTTGTTAAGCACTAAATCAAATGACAAAGCAAGTTTCGCATTCTTACTAATACCTTCCTGAGATCGCTGCATTTGCGACAACAATGCCTGAAGCGTTTCTAGCGTGAGCGCTTGATTACCTAAATCGCGATTTAAGGCTAAGTGCAAGCGCGACATATGGATACCTTTTGCCTCAGCCGCATCA
>NZ_LWFH01000130.1:0-1001 GCF_001635725.1 Oleiphilus sp. HI0066 | reverse complement strand
CTATCGTCACGGAATTAGGTGTTGCTGATCAGAGTTATTTGGAAATGCAGAATCAGCAGTCAGCTGCAACAGGTGGTATTCATGCATTTTCTAGTGTGAAAGGTGGAGGTGCTGATGAGCAAGACGTTAAAGGAGTGCTTGTTTTCAGTGGTAAGGCTTTACGTCGAAATGCGCAAACCTTGAATCGTCTCTTACATGATTACATAAACAATGTTCGTTTTGATGAGACCTCTCGCATGCGAGAACTAGTCTCTCAGATGCGCGCGCGTCGCGAACAATCTGTTGTAAATAACGGCCATAGCTTAGCAATGGGTGCGGCTTCTAGCGGTATGAGTCCGGCAGCTAATCTGGCTTATCGTCTAGGTGGATTGCAAGGCATTAAATCACTGAAAGCGCTGGATACTTCTTTGAATGAAGAGTCCGCATCGCAACAGTTAGCAGATCAACTATCTGAGCTTCATAATAAAGTTATTGCGATGCCAAGACAGTACTTGGTTGTTGGTGAAGCGGAAGCTCTCGAGACTTCGAAAGGCTTAATACAGGCAGAAGCTTTAAGTGAGTCGGCGAACGCAGAAAGCTTTAGTTTGCCATCAATACGTCAAGCAAATAAGCAAGCTTGGATTACCAATACACAAGTTAATTTCTGTGCGAAAGCATTTGCTACAGTACCGGTTGAGCATGAGGATGCACCGGCTTTGAGTGTGTTAGGTGGTTTCTTGAGAAATGGTTTCTTGCATCGTGCTATTCGTGAGCAAGGTGGTGCGTATGGTGGCGGTGCTAGCCAAGATAGTGCAAGTGCATCATTCCGCTTTTTCTCCTACAGAGACCCTCGCTTGAGCGAGACCTTGTCTGATTTTGATGCATCTATTCAGTGGATGTTGAATGAAGAGCATGATCCTGAGCAGCTTGAACAGGCGGTATTAGGTGTTGTTTCGCAAATAGATAAACCTCGTTCTCCTGCAGGTGAAGCAAAAGGGGATTTCCATAGTGAGCTGTTTGGA
>NZ_LWFH01000129.1:0-1185 GCF_001635725.1 Oleiphilus sp. HI0066 | reverse complement strand
TTGTGCCGAAGCTGCATCGTAAAAGCGATAGGGTTACCGGTCTCCTCTAAATGGTCTCCTATTAGACCATTTAATGCGGCCGACAGATGACCAACCAGTGCAGACTGTTGGTGCTCGGAAGGGATTTTCACGATCGGCAATAGCGTCTTTACACCCGAGCGGAAAGTATTGTTAAAAGAACGAATCGTTCGATAGGTAAAACCCGTTATACCCTTCGTGTGTTTAGAGCGACTCTCGCTCCAGGGCATTTGGTGACGTGAGATATCTGCATGCATAGCTTCAACAATCTCGGTCACGGATGCGACTAGATCAAAAGCTAGCAAACTGCCGCCTTGTATTAATTGCACCGTCTCTTTAGACACAGACATCCTTTGCCTCCTCTATCCCTAACTTGATCGCTACTACCATCATATAGATAAAGCGTCTACCCAAGCTAATTAAAATCTAGAGTTAGGCCAATATAATTTGAAGCATGGATACTACCTCTATTTAACGTGCACTGTTAATCCTTAGTAGTAGTGACACTCATGTTGTCGTTCTCGCACCCAATCAGTAATGACTAGATAGGAAACACTAAAGCTTTACCGTACCTTCGGAATTAGAACGAAGGGACAATCCCCTTGAGTTCGAAGAACTCAGGGTCGCCTTTTGAGGAAGATGATTTGCGAAGCAAGAGAGGCTGGCATGTTCCACCATAAGACCTTTGGCGATGCAAAGGTCTTAAGGTGCCGTCGGCTGCGGCCGACAGGAAAAGACGAATGACGAACTGTCTAAAAAAGTAACTTAAACGAGCTGCGTTAAGCTGTCTTTGGAATAGTCTTCTAGTTCGTCTAAGCGTTCTTCACGCACTTTGATCACCCATTCAGGGTCTTGCAACAACGCACGACCAACCGCAACTAAATCGAATTCGCCGCTGTTGATGCGATCATTCAACTGAGTAATCGAACCTGCTTCTACACCTGCCTGCGCTGACATATTCATACCATGTTCTTCACCAACGAAGCTGGTATTTAAGCCAACACTACCGACTGTGATAACCGGCTTACCGGTTAACTCTTTGGTCCAACCTGCTAAGTTCATGTGGCCGTTTTCTGGCGCATCTTCGAATTCTTTTTCCCAGTAACGACGCGTGCTGCAATGGAATATATCCACGCCGGCTTCAACCAAAGGAGTTAGGAATGTTTT
>NZ_LWFH01000128.1:0-628 GCF_001635725.1 Oleiphilus sp. HI0066 | reverse complement strand
CAACAATTTGAAGAATGCATGTATAGCATTCTCATTGTTCCAGAATCAGAAATGGATATTGAAGATCTCTGGTTTTACCTCCATCTGATCTTCGAAAATATCGCGAAGTTTCAGTTCCTGTACAAAGACCTCGTCACCATCATGGCGAAATATCCACAATTCGAAAAGCGCTTTCAGAAGATCTTAAACACAAAACGTAAAGCCAGTATTTCTGTACTTGAAAACGCACGGAAGAATGAGCGATTACATGCGTCAACAGATGAAATAGAAGCACTCACTGAGCAAATCATTCTCACAACTACATTCTGGTTAAGCTATTCCTCAGTAAGAGAAGGCCAAGTCGCAGATGATGCCCTTGCGAGAGGCGTTTACCAAGTCATGTCAGTTGTCGCGCCTTTCCTCGAGCCAGAGCGAAGAGCAATGATCAACGGACTGAAAGACGCTTATCTATAAGTTATCGACAGAAATGCCTACCAATACCAGTTCATCACGATATCACCGCCGACTTCATAGCCATGACTTGATCGAGTGTATGCGCCAGCAAGGCTTAATAACCAATCTTCTTGAAACTCATGATCAACACCTAGCGCAAAAGTGAGCGAGTGCGGGCCCCGATTTTGTCCAACAA
>NZ_LWFH01000127.1:0-676 GCF_001635725.1 Oleiphilus sp. HI0066 | reverse complement strand
CACTTAAAAGGGGAACGAATTTGCCGATTTTTTGGCAGACCCTTGATTAATAGATTGAGAGCAAACTTAATACCAAATTTGCATATGATGGGATAAACAGAATTGTTGAATGAATCTTAAGCAGAGGCGGGTGCCTCTGCTGAGAGGTGCGATTAGTGCTGTTCTTGCTCGGAATATAATTTTTCAGCCCATGCTAGAAACCCTATGCACGCTGTAAGTAAGAGAGTTCCTAAGCCGTATCCTTCACTGGTTCGTTCAGTGATGCAATACATTAAAAACATAAATAGATCGAGAGTAATTAAACCGAATAGTGCTCCGGTGACATATTCCCCTTGTTCTTTGTACCAAGTCGCGAATTGTTCGCCCATTTTTATGACTCCAAAATTATTGTTATTACGAAGGCCGCTGTGGGGCAACCTTTAAAGGAGCGTTCGACTACTAACTGAGTGCGCGTTGTTTCAGTATAAGTAAGCCAAAACCCTAAATACAAGTCAGATTCGTACAAATTATGATCTGTTTTTCAGTAAAGTATGAATGCACTCGGGAACAAAAATTAACCAAACGAAAATTGCGGGCTGCGATTCGCTCTTCTATATACATGGTCGACCTTAGAGATATGTCCTGCTTTTGGAGGTGTTCATGTTTAAAGGAATTCATCGACTACTTAAATGGATGT
>NZ_LWFH01000126.1:0-1079 GCF_001635725.1 Oleiphilus sp. HI0066 | reverse complement strand
TAAGATCTATCTGATCGACGAAGTACACATGCTGTCGACGCATAGTTTTAATGCCTTGCTGAAAACTCTGGAAGAACCGCCAGAGCATGTGAAATTCTTATTTGCGACCACCGATCCTCAAAAATTACCGATTACGATCCTATCACGTTGCCTTCAGTTCAATCTGAAGAATATGACGCCGGAAAGAATCGTTCATCACTTGAAGTTTGTTTTATCACAAGAGCAAGTCAGTGCCGAAGATGCCGCATTATGGGCGATAGCTCGGGGTGCTGATGGCAGTATGCGTGATGCCTTGAGTCTGACGGATCAGGCTATCGCCTATACCCAAGGTCAGTTAGGTGAAACCGCCGTGAGTGCCATGCTTGGTACAGTGGACCAGAAGAAGGTGTATCGTTTACTCGACATGCTTGTAGCGCGTGATGCAAAAGCAATGCTAGGCGTTGTAGCTGAGCTAGCAGAATTTGCGCCCGATTACGCCTCAGTGCTTGAGGTCTTGGTTTCGGTGTTTCACAGAGTTGCCATTGAACAGGCAGTAGCTGGTGCAACGGATAATAGCCAAGGCGATCAGGAGCGTATCACCTTTTATGCGCAAAACTTAAGTGCAGAAGATGTGCAGCTTTACTATCAAATTGCGCTAGTGGCGAGAAAAGACTTAGCGATTTCACCGGACGCGCGCTCAGGGTTCGAAATGGCTTTGTTACGCATGATGGCATTTTGCATGGCACCACCTACTAAGCCGGTGACGCAGGCACTAGCGCCTGAGGTTTCAACGACACATGCGCCGCCAGCTCATGAAGTTCAGGGTGAGGTTGAAACTGCTTCAAGTGAAGCCGATGTGAGTGATCAAACGAGTGTACAGCCAGAGCCTCTGACAGTGAATTCTGAAGTAGCAGAAATGCAGCAGGAATCAGAGCAGACTTCAGAGTCGCAAATAGAACCGCAAAACGATGTTGCCGCAGCGCCTGTTGAGCAAGTTCCTGCATATATGAACGAAGCTCCGCCATTGCAAGATGAACATCCTGCACCTGCAATAGACAATCAGCAAAGCTTGGTTGAAGAGCCTGTCGAAGCAATGATTG
>NZ_LWFH01000125.1:0-25209 GCF_001635725.1 Oleiphilus sp. HI0066 | reverse complement strand
CTATTGCTTCCAATGTTAAAGACAACAGCAGAATTAAGTGTTGGTGTAACGACCGTAAGTTACTTCAACCAGAGTTTTGCCTGACGACCATAGAGAACTGGAACCACCTGATCCCATCCCGAACTCAGAAGTGAAACGGTTCATCGCCGATGGTAGTGTGGGAGGTCCCATGTGAGAGTAGGTCATCGTCAGGCTTCTAATACGAAACCCCAGCAGTACATACTGCTGGGGTTTTTTATTGCGTGGGGGTTTGTTCCTCGAGTAAAAGTGCGTCTGACCACATCGTCAAATACTCATGCAATTAGGTTTGTTTACCGTATATCTATTAAAAGCTAACCTGAAGTCGAGCGTCTCTCAACAAACGTAAGGTATATTTGAATACCCTTCCCCCAGTAACAATACCAAAGAGACAATCGCACATCGTGTTAATGGCAAAGTAACCACTTTAGCTTAGCAGTCGTTATGAATATACTAGTATATTTTGGTCAACAGTGCCCTTGACGTCCTTTCACACGGTTAGAAATAATGCCCTTTGAACAATGGCTTTTACTATTGGCAACCTGTGCTCTCGGAGCCATGTCGCCAGGCCCTTCTTTAATTTGTGTCCTTCAAAACGCGATAGCTGGCGGATTTCGTTTAGGTGTTAAAGTTTCGGTAGCCCATGCTAGCGGGGTTGCTCTTTGGGCGTGCGCAACAATTTTGGGAATTGCGAGCATTAGCAAAACGTTCCCTTTTCTGCACAATACACTGATACTGTTGGGGGCGTTGTATCTAATCTACATGGGGTTACGTAGTTTCGCTTCTGGGCTAAGTGGGGTCGAGTTAAGTATTAATGGTGTAGAAAGCCCGAAAGGCAGACAAGCTGTTCGAGACGGTTTTTTCATTGCATTTTTAAATCCAAAACTAGCAGTGTTTTTTGTCGCCTTGTTCT
The DNA here is from genome assembly GCF_001635725.1 of Oleiphilus sp. HI0066. Lineage (NCBI taxonomy): Bacteria > Pseudomonadati > Pseudomonadota > Gammaproteobacteria > Oceanospirillales > Oleiphilaceae > Oleiphilus > Oleiphilus sp. HI0066. Next base: position 24,278 of record NZ_LWFH01000125.1, on the reverse strand, counting down.
CTCAATTCGTTGACGCAAATAACAGTCCGATTGATTCGCTTGTCATGGTTTCCACTGCCGCGTTTGTAGATGCTCTATGGTATATCTTAGTAACTTTTATAGCATCATTAAGTACCTTCAGAAATCGCTTATTGAGACGAATCCGCTATATAGATTGCTTTGGCGGAATCGTTTTTATTTTCGTTGGGGTTAGTGTGGCAGTAAGTTGGATTAAGTGAATCAAGTATTACGATAAGGTTGAAAGTATGTCGAATTATGAACCCAAAACTAACTATTGGGCCGAAACACATCGTGTCGAAAATGTCCCAAAAAAGCTCGTAGACTACAATTCGTTTTGCTCTGACAAGGCGCTTTTAGAGGCCGTTAAGGTTTTTGGCCCGGGTATCGATGCCAAAGCTCTTACAGAGTTTGGTTTGCTAACTGGTAGTGAAAGGCTTATAGATCTTGGTTTTGATGCTAACCACTACAAGCCGGAATTACATACCCATAACCGACGTGGAGAGCGGGTCGACGAAATTAAGTACCACGCTGCTTATCATGAGTTAATGAACATATCTTTAGCTCACGGTATTCATTCGAGTCACTGGGAGGGTTCGAATAGTGGGCATCACATCGAACGCGCTGCAATGAGCTATATGATGACACAGGTCGAGGCAGGGCATGGGTGTCCTATTACGATGACTTCTGCATCAATTCCTTCTTTACGCCGCCAACCAGATCTTTACGAAAAGTGGGCCCCTAAAATTCTAAGTCGAAGTTATGACCCAAGAAATATCCCCCATTCTCAAAAAGATAGCGTTACGATTGGAATGGCGATGACCGAAAAGCAAGGAGGGTCTGATGTTCGGAAAAATACGACACGCGCATACCCCGTTTCTAAGTCTGGAGGAGGAGCGCTGTATGAGCTTGTTGGTCATAAGTATTTCGTGTCCGCGCCAATGTGTGATGCTTTCTTAGTGCTGGCTCAAACTGACCAAGGCGTGTCGTGTTTCCTGGTGCCGCGATGGAGAGAGGATGGTACGAAGAATCCGATTCAGATCCAAAAGTTAAAGAACAAGATGGGAAACGTTTCGAATGCATCGAGTGAGACAGAGCTACGTGGCGCGCAAGGATGGTTGATCGGCAAGGAAGGAAAGGGTGTGGCAACCATAATAGAAATGGTCGCGATGACACGATTTGACTGCATGATCGGATCAAGCGCGGGGATGCGCCAAGCCGTCGTGCAAGCTATTTCGCATTGTAAAGAAAGGGAAGCGTTTGGAAATAACTTACGAGACCAGCCCTTGATGAAGAATGTATTGGCTGATCTCGCAATCGAGAGTGAGGCCGCTATGTTAATGACAATGAGAATGGCGAAGGCACTCGAGAATTCAGATGACAATGAAAAAGAGTCGATGTTGGCACGTCTCGGAACGGCGGTAGGAAAATATTGGATATGTAAACGTACGCCAGCGCATGCGTATGAAGCAATGGAATGTATCGGTGGTATGGGTGTTATGGAAGACACGATAATGCCGCGTTTATTTCGTGAATCACCGATTAATGCCATCTGGGAAGGAAGTGGGAACGTACAATGCTTAGACATGTTACGAGCTATCTCGCGTTCACCGGAAACCCTGGATGCAATCTTCGAAGAACTCGATAAAGCAACTGGTAAAAGTATATATTTTGACGATCACCTAAGGCATTTGAAATTACAACTAGAGGACAAAGAGCATATTGAGTTTCGTTCTCGGACGATCGTTGAGCAGCTAGCGTTAGCATTACAGGGTGCGTGTTTACTACTTTACGGGAATGAAGTCGTAGCAGAAGCATTCTGTATGTCTCGTCTTCAAAATGCACCAAGCGCCTACCTATTTGGTACCCTCCCAACTATGGTCGATTGCGACTACATTATTGATAGAGCGGCGATATGAGCAACGTTTCTGAGTATGAACTTTGGACCTATAGTGTTGTAGGCTTAGTTTGTATTGTCTTATTGAGCTGGGCGATTACAAAACAGCTTCGAGCATTGAAGCAAGAAAATAACGCTAGACGAGAGTTAAGACTAAAAGAAGCTGAACGACGTAAATTTTTGTTAGACAGCGTTTATGTGCTTTGTAAATCGGTACTTGATAAGCAAGTAGAAATCTCTGAGGCCTGTATGCGGGTTAAGCTCTTAATAGATCATTTTGATTCAACACTGCATGAGCGTCATGACTTTAAAGTATTTAACGATGTATACGATCGCTTAGAGCATATGCCGAGATTTGAAGCGAGGAAGCGTTTATCTAGGCGTGAAATGAAGGCCCTAGATCAAGAGCGTTATGAAGTCGAAGCCGAATATGAGGACGAAGTTAAAAAAGCGTGTGTCGCTTTGCTAGCCCATTTGTCTTCTTTACACTAAACGGCATGTTATTAGGAATGCAACTAGTAAGGAAATTATATGTTAAAGCGCATTTTAATCATTTCATTGGTGATCTGGTTTACGGCATGCTCATCAGAAGAAGCGACCGTCACTGAACCTCAGTTGCGTCCCGTAAAAACGTTTATTGTGGGAGGTTCTGACGAGGGCGCGATGCGAAGCTTTCCAGGTGTTGTTGATGCAAACCAAAAAGCCGAGCTGAGTTTTAGAGTCAGCGGAAAATTAACCAGCTTAAACGTAAAAGAAGGCGATCTAGTTACGGAGGGCCAGTTACTTGCTACCTTGGATGACTCGGACTTTAATATAGAGCTTCAAGAAGCTCAGGCTAGTTATTCAAAGGCTAAAGCTGATCTCGATAGAGCGAAATTATTAATTCAAAAAGGGCATATATCCAAAGCCGATTTCGATAAGTTAACATCTGCTGAAGTGGGAGCTAAAGCTCATTTAGATTCTATAAAACAGAAGCTCATTTATTCACAGTTAAAAGCCCCTTTTACAGGTCAAGTGGCAAAGCGTTACATTGAAAACTTCCAAGAAGTCGGCGCATCGCAAACTATCTTTCTACTGCAAGATCTTAGCAGTTTAGAGGTGAGTGTTGATATTCCTGCATCGGTTATGGTCAATGCAAAGCGCGATATCTCGACAATAGCCATCAACGCCCAATTTGATGCTATCCCAGATAGAAAATTCCCCCTAAAGGTTAAAGAAGTTTCGACTGTTCCTGACGAGGTGACACAGACATATTCAGTGAAACTAAGAATGGAAAATGTACCGGGTTACAACATCCTACCTGGAATGACTACGACAGTTAAGGCGAGTAATCCTGTTGCGACAGGCCAAACAATTTTTATCCCTAGTAGTACAATCTCAGGGTCAGATGAGCAAGCATATGTTTGGCTGATAGATGAGCAAGCAGACGGAACTGGAATAATTAAGAAACAAAATGTCAGTCTCGGAGACCTAGGCGAAAATGGCTTTGAGGTCTTAAATGGTCTGAATGAGGGTCAAGCTATCGTGGCTGCCGGTGTCAGCAAGGTAACTGATGGAATGTCCGTTCGTTTAAAAAAGGATTAAATAAATGAACATTACTGCAGCTGCCATTGCGAATAATCGTACTACCTTGGTTTTATTTATCATTGTTTTACTGGCGGGTCTCCAAGCGTTCAATAATCTCCCACGTGCGTATGACCCTGGCTTTGTTATTCGGGCTGCTCAAGTGATTACGTATCTTCCAGGTGCTAGCCCCGATCGAATGGAAGATCTTGTAAGTAATCAGATTGAACAAGTTATCCAGGAAATTCCAGAACTCGATTTCGTTACGAGCACTTCTAAAACCGGCGTTTCTATTGTTGTCGCTAATATCAAAGAGAGCTATACCGATATGCGGCCAATATGGGATGACCTGCGTCGTAAAATTGATAGCGTAGCACCAGATTTACCGAGTGGAATTATCGGTCCAATAGTTAATGATGAATTCGGTGATGTATACGGAATCGTTTTAGCGTTGACTGCCGAGGGATATACCTACAGAGAAATGAAGGACGTTGCTGATGATGTACGTGACGATTTGTTGAGTCTCCCTGACGCAGCCAAGATTGATCTGTACGGCGTGCAAGAAGAACAGATATACGTCGAATATGATAATTCAAAGTTGAGTGAGTTAAGTATTTCTCCTAGCCAACTTAGCGCAATGATTAAAAGCCGCAATATTATCATTCCTGGCGGGTCTATCACTGTGGGTGAAGAGCGCATTGAATTAGAACCATCCGGTAATTTTGAATCCGTTGAAGACATTGCAAACACAATACTTCCTATACCGGGTAGTAAAAGTGTTGTGTATTTAAGGGATATCGCGTCGGTAAGATCAGGATACGTTGATCCTAGATCTTCTATTGTGAGTTATAACGGAGAGCCAGCAATTGGTATCGCTATCTCTATGAGAGAGGGTGGTAATAATATCGAGTTAGGTAAACAGGTGCGAGAGCATATTGCTCAGCTACAATCAATCTATCCGATAGGGGTGGATTTTAACGAGGTCAATTTCTCTCCACATGAGGTAGATGAAAAGGTAAAAGGCTTTGTCGTTAACTTACTGCAGGCCATTGCCGTGGTAGCAGGAGTAATGCTTGTTACGCTCGGAATGAGAACAGGTTTGATCGTTTCTCTGCTTATTCCTTCCAGTATGCTAGCAGCATTGTTAGTGATGTATAACATAGATATTGGTTTGGATCAGATTTCACTCGCTGCATTGATTATCGCGCTTGGTATGCTGGTTGATAATGGCATTGTGATGTCAGAGAGTATTTTGGTTCAAATGAAGGAAGGGAAAAAAGCTATTGAAGCTGCGATCGATTCGGCGGCGGAGCTTCGTTTATCGCTCTTAACGTCTTCTTTAACTACCGGCGCGGCCTTTTTACCCATCTATTTGGCTGAATCAGCTGTCGGCGAATTTACCTCCTCATTGTTCAAAGTTGTTACGATTACCTTGCTTTGCTCTTGGGTGATTTCAATGACTGTGATTCCTATGCTGTGCGTATATTTCCTCAAGCCTAGTGAAAAAACGGTTGAGAAAGACTCCTTGGTACAAACGATCTATGTCAAAGTGTTGAGCTTCAGTTTGAAAAATCGTTTCCTCGTTATCATCTCTGTAGTTGTAGCCTTATTTGCAGCAGGCTATATGATGAAGTACGTGCCAAAAATTTTCTTCCCGCCATCAGACCGCTTATATTTCAAAATGGAGCTCGAGTATCCACTTGGTACCGATATCAGTGTGACTGAAAAGTTGTCTAGCGAGATTAGTGAAGCGATCAAAGAAAACTTCCAAGTGAATGAAGATCGTCCTGAAGGGATCACCTCTTGGATTTCATACATTGGGGCTGGCGGGCCGCGTTTTGTTCTGCCTCATACGCCAGAGCCTGCTAGCCCCAACTACACATTGTTTGTCGTGAATGTAAATACTTTGGCGGCTGTCGATCAAAGTATTAAGGGCTTAAATGCGTATTTATTTGAAAATTTCCCAGATGTGCAAGCAACCTTAAAGCGAATTGAAAACGGTACACCGGTGAAAAATCCCGTTGAATATCGCCTATACGCAAAAGATATCGAGACCTTATTTGAACGAGTCGATGCCCTGAAAGCCAAGATGTCTGAGCTGTCTGAACTTACAAATATTAATGATGATTGGGGTATTCAGACGAAGAAGTTTGAAGTGATTATTGATCAGACTAAAGCGCGTCGCGCAGGTATAACCAACGAAGATATCGCGGTTTCATTGCAGACGGGTTTGAGCGGCTTAGAGCTGACAGAGTATCGACGTGGCGAAGATATTATTCCCGTATTACTTCGAACCAAAGAGTCAGAACAAGATGATATTTCGAAGTTAGAGGGGATCTCTGTGTATGTGCAGTCTACAGGTGATTCCTTGCCTCTGAAGCAAGTCGCCGATCTGAAGCTAATATGGGAGCCCGCTAAAATTTTGCGTCGAGATCGAATCAAAACGGTCACTGTCGGAGCGCAACTCATTGATGGTGTCACAGCTACTGAAGCATTTGAGAAATTGACTCCATGGCTTGAAGAGCAGTCACAGAATTGGGAATTAAGTGCGAGTTATGAGCTTGGTGGCGAGTTTGAGAGCTCGGATAAGGCAAATGAGTCTATTGCTGCAAAGCTACCGATAGCTGGCTTTTTAATTCTGATTTTGTTGGTCGCGCAATTTAATTCTCTTCGCAAGCCTGCGATTGTTTTAATGACGATACCTCTAGGGTTTATTGGTGTCGCGATTGGTCTCGTTGTGGCTCATTCATTCTTTGGGTTCATGACGCTACTTGGTGTGATTTCACTGGCTGGTATCGTTATAAATAATGCGATTGTATTACTCGAACGTATTGAATTAGAGATCAATGACAACGGCTTAGCGCCTTATGACGCGATTGTTATGGCAGGAAAACGACGCTTGCGGCCTATTCTTTTAACAACCGCAACCACAGTGTTAGGCATGTTACCTTTATATTTTGGTGGTGGATTGATGTGGGAGCCGATGGCCGTTGCAATTATTGCAGGACTGCTATTTTCTACTATCCTGACCCTGATTTTAGTTCCAGTGTTATACGAAACCTTGTATAGAGTTAAATCAAGTTAGCGGGGGATAAATTCGCAATTTGTGAAGTTGCGTGATAACGTCTCTCTCTCAGTTATTTTAAAACCACGGATTTAGATGGCTGAAAAAACTATAATCACACATTCAAATGGAGGTGCTTATGATACCTGCCAACGACACGCGCGATGACATCATTACGGTGGAAGAGACGCTAGAGTTAGAGCAAAGTGGTTATTTTTACTTAGAAAATAGGCAGTTTATTGGACCTTTTAGTAGCCCCACAAAGGCGAAAGAAGCGGCATTAGGACACTGCGAAGGTACTGCTCCAGGAGAGTGCCGCGCTGTATATCAAGGCACTGTGCGTTTTAATCCGATTACTGAGCTTAATGAAGCTCTGCCGGATATGCATCAGCTAGATCAAACATCCTTGGCGACTATAAACTAGCGAATACAAGCTAAGTTCCACAAGAAAGCGGCTCATAAGGCCGCTTTTTTTGTTTTATGCCTAGACTAATTAAGTAAGTTCTTACGAATCTCACTCACCAGTTCATTGGTCTCTTCTAATATTTCACTATGCACAACGAAGGTCTTTTTCTGTTCCTCTTCAGTTAAAGTATCTTGGCTATGTATCTGAGCGTCAACGATCTCAAAGCTTGCATCAGACGCGTCATGATCCTCATCTTCACGTTGATGAATCCAACTCTCTATTAAGCTCATACTGGCTTGGCAGTCAGCAATGACCATCGGCACGCCGTTTTCATCGGCGACGTCTTGAATAAAATTGCGTTGCCACAGTTGTAGGTTTGTTGCATCAACGATGACGCTCAAGCCTGCATTTAAGATATGCCGCGATAGAGAAGCGAGTTTCTCATAGGTAAGATCTGTGGCCGCTTTGCTATACAGTTCTTTTGCTTTGTCAGTGTCAGGATGCTTATGAGGATCAAATTTAAATAGTCGCTTTCGTTCTACATCGGAGCGGATGCGAATAGCGCCTAACTTATCTACAAGACGCAGCGCAACGGTGCTTTTTCCCGTTCCTGATACACCATGCATGGTCAATATAAAACGATTTGGAAGTGCCGAGCAGCTTTCGGCCAAGTCGATATATGACTGATATTTACGCCATAGTTCGTCTAGTTTTTGCGGATTGTTTTTAAAGTCTTCCATCTCAAATAAAGAAATCTTCGCACGGACTATCGCGCGATAGGCTTTATAAAATGGTAAGAGTTTTAGGCCTGCGTAGTCTCCAGTTTCTTCTAAATAATGATTTAAAAAACGATTGGCATAGTGGTGTAGGCCCCGCTCCTCTAGGTCCATGACAAGGAAGGCAGTATCGCTCATAACGTCGACCCAACGAAAGCTGTCATTAAATTCGATACAGTCAAAGAGGGTGACCTTGTCGTGAAATAGCGTGATGTTCTTGAGGTGAAGATCACCATGGCATTCTCTTACAAAACCCTGTTCTTTGCGTTGTTGCATGATATCTGAGTGGATTGCAAATGCACTCATCGTCCATTTTTCGAGGTGTGCGAGCTGTTCTAAATGCTCTGTCTCTGACAGGCGCTCTCGTATTTGTTCAAAGTTTTGTTCTGCTGGCAGAATCAAATGCTCTGGTAATCCATAAGGCGTGTTAGCGGGCGCTGATAATGCTTCACGATGAAATTCCGCAACTCTATCTGCTAGCTCATCAATATGTGTAAACGTTAAACGATTAGTTTCATCCAACTCATTAAAGAGTTCTTCTGTTTTGAACTGATGCATCTTGATGCAGTATTCAATGGCGTCTTCATCTTCAACGCCGAGAAGAGGGTTGACTGAGCTCCCTCCAATTGCGAGTACCTCAACATACAATTCTGGAGCGGAACGTGAGTTTAATTTTAATTCTGCTTCACAATACTGTTTACGTGCTTTTAATGCCGTAAAATCTAGGAACCCAAAATTTACGGGCTTTTTAATCTTGTAGGCATAATCGCCGGTAAGAATAATCCACGAAATATGTGTTTCGATAAGCTCAAATTGACTGCACGCGTGTGGGTACGGCTTTGCTTCTAATAATGACTGAATCAGCGCTGAATTCATGTTTCCTCCGCAGTGTGGCAGGCACAATAACAGCAGAGCAAATTCCTGCAAAGTAAATCATGGCTAAATCCAAGCAAACTAAAAAAGCAAAAGCTGAACCGTCAAAATCTAAATCGCAAGCGACAAAGTCTCGCTCGTGGTTGTGGAAAGTTCTCGCGGTGTTATTCGTGTTTGTATTTGCTTGGCTTATCTATCTTGATGCACAAGTGCGTTATAAATTTGAGGGCAAGCGTTGGGCTTTACCCGCGCAAGTATTAGCACGTCCGTTAGAGTTGTTTGAGGGGCAAGCGCTAAATATTGACAATCTTGAGCAAGAGTTAGCCTTACTCAATTACGCTAAAAAAGCTCAACTCTCTGCCCCTGGTACTTATAAACGCTCGGCCAATCAAGTGCAGATTTTTCGTCGCGCTCATCGGACGATAGACGGTTCTCAACAAGCCTTGCGTTTGTCATTACGAATAGAGGGTGATGTCATCACTAGTCTTTCAACTGATGATGCAAAAGGCCAAGGTATTTATACCATTGAGCCGTATAAGATCGGGGGTATTTATCCAAAAACGCGTGAAGAAAGAGAGCTTATTGCCTACGAAAACATCCCGCCAGGGCTTGTGTCTGCCTTGTTGTCGACGGAAGACAGAGACTTCTTTACGCATTTTGGTATAGCGCCTTTGGCGATAGCCCGAGCGATGTACTTAAATGTGATGGCTGGTCGAGTTGTGCAGGGCGGTAGCACCCTCACGCAACAACTAGTGAAGAATTTTTACCTCACTCGTGAGCGAAGTATTGTCCGCAAAATCAATGAAGCCTTTATGGCATTGATGTTGGAGTGGCATTACAGCAAAGAGGATATCTTAGAGACCTACGTCAACGATATTTACTTGGGTCAGTCGGGCAATACGGCTGTGCATGGTTTTGCGATGGCAAGCCGATTTTACTTCGCTCGCAATCTTGAGAACCTTGAATTAGAACAGCATGCTTTGTTAGTCGGCTTACTGAAGGGGCCATCATTCTATGATCCTCGACGCCATCCTAAGCGCGCAACGAAGCGTCGAAATCTAGTGTTGAGTTTGATGCACGAACAAAACTGGATTTCTAGAGACGCGATGCTGAAGGCTCAATCAAAGGAACTCGGTGTGACCAAAAAGCCGAGCTTCAAGAGTAATCGTTATCCTGCGTTTATCGATTTGGTAAAGCGTCAGTTGCGAGAAGATTATGATACAGAAGATCTGAGCAGTGACGGCTTGCGGATTTATACGACCTTAGATCCTCAGCTACAACAAAATTTAGAAAGTGCGATCGCAAGAGAAATTAAAACACTCGATAAGCGAAAGCGAGGCACGGGAAAACTCGAAACGGGAGCCGTGATAACTGCTGTTGGTACGGGTGAAGTGCTAGCAATTATGGGTGGAAGAGATCCTCGATACCAAGGGTTTAATCGTGCTTTAGATGCAGATAGAGCCGTCGGCTCATTGATTAAACCAGCGATCTATTTGGCGGCACTTGAACAGCCAGAACAGTTTCAATTAGCGACTAAGATTACCGATGAACCATTCGTTCTTGAGTTTGAGAACGGTGATACGTGGACGCCAAGCAATTTTGATTCTGAGACGCATGGTGAGGTCGCGCTGGTTGAGGCATTGGCAAATTCTTACAACTTAGCGGCGGCCAGACTTGGCTTGCAGCTTGGTATGGATAGGGTGCGAGAAAGTTTGAGGCGACTAGGCGTGAACGAGGCGCTTAACCCTTACCCGTCATTGCTGCTGGGTGCTCAAGCGATGACGCCTTTCGATGTCGCAAAGTTTTATCAGACGATCGCGAGTAATGGTTTTAATATGCCCTTGCGAGCAATTCGTGAGGTGACAGATCACCAAGGTAATTTGTTGTCGCGATATCACTTTAATGTTGAGCAAGTGATTTCGCCTGAAGCGAGTTATCTGTTGCAGAGTGGCATGCAAGAGGTCATGCGTGCTGGCACTGGACGATCAGCTTATCGAACTTTGCCCACACAATTGCTGACAGCTGGAAAAACTGGAACAACAAATGATTTTCGAGATAGCTGGTTTGCCGGTTTTTCAGGGGATTACTTAGGCGTGTTTTGGCTTGGCAATGATCAAAATGAATCGATCGGTTTAACCGGAAGTTCGGGAGCTTTGCGATTATGGACACGCTTTATGTCATCGGTTCCACAATATCCTTTGGCAACTCCTAAACCTTCGGATATTGATGTGCTGTGGTTTGATCAAGATAGTTGGAACCAAACGCATGCTGAATGTGATAATGCGCAACCTCTTCCCATCTGGGGAGATGCGCAAAAATTTGAGTGGCAAGCATGTCAGAAGCGAACGGGGGGAATAAAATCTTGGTTAAGATCATGGCTACAGTAAAAGCAGCACTCGTCTTTCTTGCTTGTTTGTTTATTTGGGCGTGTTCTTCTGCACCAACGCACACACTCGTTGCGAAGCAAGAGTCTGCCCATTCTCCAGCAAAAGATCAGCGTTACACGACTAAGCAACCCAACATACCTAGTGCCGTTTATGCATTGATTGATCAAGCGCAACAAGCGCGTGAGCAAGATCAGATGGGCGGGGCGTTGTCGCTGTTAGAACGAGCACAACGCTTAGCGCCAAATTTTAGTGTGGTTTATTTAGAGTTAGGACATACCTACCTCGCGTTGAACAATCATCAACGCGCAAAACATATGTATTTACGTGCATTATCTTTAGCCGCTAATAGTTCTGAGCGGCGCAATGCACAACTGGCATTACAGGAGCAGTAGTACTATGGCATTAAGTGCCACGATTTATCGTTTCGGAATTGATTTAAGTGATATGAACCGACATATCTATGAGCGTGTTTCTTTGCATGTTGCATTGCATCCTTCTGAAACGATCGAAAGAATGTGCGCACGATTAGTGGCTTTTGCGCTGAGTTATGAAGAGTATTTGGAATTCACAAAAGGCCTGAGTACAGATGACGAACCTGATATCTGGAAGGTCAATTACAGCAGTGAAATTGAACACTGGATAGAAATTGGCAAGCCTGATGCTAAGCGACTAAAGAAGGCATTGGGTCGAAGTAAAAAGGTCTCTGTGTTTAGCTATGGTGGCCAAGATGTTGAACAATGGATCGAATCCATTATGAAGGATGCATCTGTGAATCAAAAAATTTCTGCATTCCGATTTGATAAAGAACCCGTTGAACAATTCGCTAGTCTAGTTGAGCGCACTATGGAGTTAGGTATCATGATTCAGGATGATTTAATCCATGTGTCATTTGATGGGAATATGATTGAATTTAAGCTCGAAACATTGATGGGCCATTTATGAGTTTAAGTTCGGTATTTCTTACTGCCTTGATTGGGTTTGGGGTCTGGTATTGGATTAAAAGTCGCGATCTAAAAGAGTTTGCATATCGTCGGGTTGCTCACGAATGCAAACGTCTGGATTTGCAGCTGCTCGACCAAACTGTCGCGTTGAAAAGTGTCAGGCTTGCACGAAATCATCGCGGCGCTATGAGTCTGCGTCGCGTTTATGGCTTTGATTTTAGCTCGACTGGGGAAGACCGCTATGAAGGTGAGATTATCTTTCTTGGTTCATTAGTTGAAGAAGTGAAGTTTGCTCCGCACAGAATTCATTAGCGGCTCTCTTGCAGCAAATGTGTTGATTTAAGGTTGCCAAGCTCCATCACGAAGGTTTGTTTGTTTTCTGCAGGGATTGCGATGGTCAGTTCGACCGATTGCCCGTATTCGCTAGATTCGATAGAGCCCTCATAACGCGACAGGATATGTCGTATTTTTTGTTCCTCATCAAATCCACATTGTAGTGTGAGGCTTTCAAGTTCAATCATTTCTTCTGTTTCAATCAAATCGTAGATGCTTTGCGCTGCGCTCGAATACGCGCGTACTAATCCTCCCGCTCCTAGTTTTATTCCGCCGAAGTAACGAACAACGATCACAATAATATCGCCGACGTCTTTGTGTTGTAGAACATTTAAAATGGGTTTTCCGGCTGTGCCGCTTGGCTCGCCGTCGTCAGACATGGCAACAGACTTGGGTTGCTCAGCAGAGCCTAATAAATAGGCCCAGCAGTGGTGCCGAGCATCTGGATATTTGAGCTTTATCTGCTCGAGCTTTTCCATGGCTGCTTCGCGAGAGCTTGACTCATAGGCATAAGCAATAAATCGGCTCTTCTTAACGATTAATTCGTTACTACATGGAGATTTTGGCTTTTTATAGCCCGACATAAAACTTCTCGGCTTGGTTATTGTTAGCATTCATCCCATAAAGTATAAAACGTCAGCGCTTTGTCGCATAATAATGGTCGCACTCATTGGTGCGGGGCAGAAAATCCGTTATATAAAAATACTCATGAAGGATGTACACATGAAACCTCTAAGTCTTGCTGACCAACTTTTCTTATGGATGGAGAAACGTCAACAGCCGATGCACGTCGGAGGGCTACATTTACTAAGCTTTCCCGAGGATGCAGGTCCGAAATATGTCTCTGAAATTGCAGAGTACATGAACTCATTTCAAAAGCCGATTGCGCCATTTAATCAACGTTTAGTAAAACGATTTGGTCGCTATTATTGGAATGAAGATAAACAGTTTGATATCGAACATCACTTTCGTCATAGCGCTTTGCCAAAGCCTGGTCGTATTCGTGAACTTCTGTCCCTAGTATCAGTGAAACATAGTGCCCTAATGGATCGTGAACGCCCTATGTGGGAAGTTCATTTGATTGAAGGCTTACGCGGTAAACGATTTGCTCTGTATTACAAAGCCCATCACTGCATGCTCGATGGTGTTGCGGCAATGCGCATGGGCATGCGTTTGATGTCTGAAGATCCAAGCGTGCGTGATCAGCCGCCACTCTGGGCGATGCCGCGAAAGCAGCGTTCGCATGCTCAGGTAGAAGGCTCAGATGTCATTCAGAGTTTGACGGATCTAGTGGGCGAAGCTGGCAAGCAGATTTCAACGATTCCAACTCTCGTTAAAGAAGTTACGCATGCCGTAAAACAAGCCAGTACGAATCCTGATTATACATCTGCGTTTCAGGCCCCTCCGAGCATATTGAATCAGCGTATTACAGGCTCTCGTCGATTTGCGGCGCAATCGTACCCCTCAGAGCGCTTCAAGAATATCGCGAAAAAAACGGGCTGTACTCTAAATGATGTGGTGATGGCTGTGTGTGGTAGTGCATTGCGTAATTACTTAATTAGTTTGAATGCTTTGCCTGATAAACCTCTGGTTGCGATGGTGCCTATGTCAATGCGTCGAGACGATAGTGATTCAGGCAATCAAATTGCTATGATTTTGGCGACACTCGGTACACATTTGGCGGACCCGACAGAACGACTTGAAAGTATTCGTCGCGCAGTTAAAGAGTCAAAAGACCGCTACGCAAGCATGACGCTTGAAGAAGCGATTAATTACACCGCGTTGACTCTAGCACCTGCTGGATTAAATATGGTCACAGGCTTATCGAGTCGTTTGCAGGCGTTTAATGTTGTGATCTCGAATGTACCTGGTCCGAAAAAGCATTTGTATTGGAACGGTTCGCGTGTAGAAGGGATGTACCCAGTGTCGATTCCGCTTGATCGAATTGCACTGAATATTACCTTGGTTAGTTATGTCGATAGCTTGGAGTTTGGATTTACGGCGTGCCGTCGAACATTGCCGTCTATGCAGCGCTTACTCGATTATGTTGAACAAGGGCTTACAGAGTTAGAAGCGGTTGCGGGCCGATAAATTAAGGCTGTAGTCGGTAAAATTTAATAAATGGTTGGAGCGCGATAACTCGTGCTTCCGAGTAATATCAGAATACTTGAAGTTTAAGGTCTGAAAATGAGTAATGATTCCAACAAGAAGCCAGAAACATTTGAGCAAAAAGTAAGTTATGGTTTTGGCTGGCAGTTTGGTCGCCAGCTCCACAAGAACAAGTTTGAAGGCATGGATATTGAGGCGTGCGTACTAGCCTTGCGTCAGTGTTTTGCTGGTGAGCAGTCTTTGCTAGATGATGCGGAGTTAAACGAAGCATACGATGCGGTAAAAGAAAAACGCAAAGAAGTCGAAGCGGCGCGAACTCAAGGCTATAAAGAATTATGCGAAAAATTCTTGGCTGAGAATGCGAAGCGTGACGGTGTGACCGTGACCGAATCTGGTCTTCAGTATGAAATTCTAGAGCAGGCTGATGGCCCTATTGCCAAGCTTGATCAGACGGTGCGAGTGCATTATCACGGCTCATTCATCGATGGGCAGGTATTTGATAGCTCGGTTACGCGTAATGAACCGGCGGAGTTTGGTTTGAAAGACGTTATCTCTGGATGGACTGAAGCTCTTATGCTCATGCCAAAAGGGTCGAAGTGGCGTATCGTTCTGCCAGCAGATCTAGCCTACGGAGAAGCAGGTATGCCGCCAGCGATTCCTGCTAACTCATCGTTAGTGTTTGATCTTCATGTGATTGATATTCTTGGTTGATCACTACGCTAATAACTAGCTTTCAACTCTCTTTCTTCGGGCCCTGAATTGGGCCCGAAACTTTTCATGTCAAAGGTTTAAATTGCTGATCTAGCAATTGAACCATCTGCCTCTACTCAACGAATTAGTGAGAGAAAACTAAAAAACCTATCTGCTCTGTCACTGACATAAGCATGCCGAATGCGTATGCTAATGGAAAATAAAAAAGGAGGGATGTCATGGCAATTCTTGTTCTTGGTTTAACCATTTTTCTTGGTTTTCATTTATTACCAGTACAGCAAACCATTCGTGGTAATTTGGTTTCTAGATTTGGCGAGCTGCCATACAAAGCGCTCTTCAGTGTGGGATCAATTGCAGGGTTCTATTTGATCGTCGTTGGTAAGGCGCAAGCACCATTTATTTCAGTCTGGGTGCCTCCTAGTTTTTTTAAGCACATTACAATGCTTCTGGTTTTGCTAGCGTTTGTGATTCTGCCTGCAGCGTATATCTCTTCAAATATTAAGTGCAAATTGAAAAATCCAATGTTGATCGCGGTGAAGTTGTGGGCCTTAGGGCACTTGCTAGCTAACGGTGATGTTGCTTCGTTAATTTTGTTTGGATCGTTCCTCGCATACGCCGTCATCGACATGATTAGTGTGAAAAAACGAGGTCAAACGATGGCTAATGATCCCCAACCTATATGGAAGGATGCGCTTGTCGTTGTGATTGGTTTGGCTGCATATATGTTAGTGGTGATGAACCATGCAAGCTTGTTTGGTGTGCCGGTCATTCAAGTAGGAGGGTAATGTTTTGGGCGTTATTCTTTTTCTCTTTGCTTTACTGAGCTTCATCTTAGCGCTTAATGTGCTTCGACCAATTTATCATCACCCTAAACTTATGGTGTTTAGCTTTCTTGCAGGATGGCCTGTTGGAGAGTTGGCGCTACATGTTATCGCTGTCCAGGCTGCTATATTGGGTTCGGTTGTGTACTTTGGTGAGCTCTCTGGAACGCTAGATATGTGGAGTGCAGTGCTACTGTTCTTGTCGTGGGGTATGTTGGCGTATCACTATTTCTCAGGCTTTAAATCACTCACCCAATTTCAAAGTTTTGCGCTGAATGAATCGTTTTTGTTATTAGATATAAAGCGCTTGATTAGACCTTTCAATTCGATCAAAGACAAAGGTATCGTCGTCGATAAGAATATCTTGTATCGCGAAGTTGATGGCATGCGTTTAAAACTAGACATCCGCAGAAAAAATAAAGAACTCAAAGGTGCGCCAGTACTGTTACAAATTCATGGTGGCGGTTGGACGCGAGGGTATGGGTCCAAGAACGAACAAGCTTTACCTTTAATGCAAAACCTTGCACAACAGGGATGGGTATGCGTAGCAACCAATTATCGTTTGAGCCCTAAAGCGACGTTTCCTGATCACATTATTGACTGTGAACATGCTTTAGCTTGGGTTAAAGATAATATTGCTGATTACGGCGGCGATCCTGATTTTATTATAGTGACTGGCGGATCTGCTGGTGGACATTTGAGTAGCTTGTTAAGCCTTTCGACGATTGATCATCGTTTTGATGAAAGCTTGAAGGACAAAGATTTACGCGTTCAAGGCTGTGTGCCGTTTTACGGCATCTATGATTTGCTAGATGAAAAGAAGCTTCAGAAAAGCGTTGGTTTAGAAATTGTGATGCGCAAAAGCATCGTAAAGCAGCGTAAGGAAGAGGCGCCTGACCTTTATCGGATTATGTCTCCTATCAATCATATTTCAAAACATGCGCCGCCTTTTTTGATCATCCATGGAAATAAAGACACGCTCACTTCGTGTGATGAAGCGCGCTACTTTTCAAACAAGCTAAGAAGTGTGTCTGGGCAGCAGGTGAGCTTTGCCGCTATCGATGGCGCGCAACATGCATTTGATATTTTTCCATCCTTGCGCTGCGATATTGTCGTTGCGGGGATATCGGCAGAACTAAAGCAATGGCACGAGAGTTACCAAAAAACACTTTAGCGATAGCGGTTTAACTGACGGAGTTGGACAAATCTTTCAACTCAAGAATATAATCAGCGAGCGGTAACTCAATATAAAAATATCTGAACCACTCCACTCGGGCAGACTTCCGAAGGTTAGCGTGATGACTAATACAGAATCTTTGAAGCACTTTCGTACGTGCAATTTATGTGAAGCAATGTGCGGTGTTGTAATAGAACACGATCAAACTCAAGTGTTGTCGATTAAAGGGGATAAGGATGACCCATTCAGTAAAGGTCATATATGCCCTAAGGCTCTTGCGCTAAAAGACTATCATGAAGATCCCGATCGTTTGCGCACGCCAATGCTTAAAACAGAGCAGGGCTGGAAGCAGATTAGCTGGGGAAAAGCATTTGATATCGCGGCTAAGCGCTTAGGCGACATTCAAAAGCAATATGGGCAAGACGCGGTCGGTTTGTATCTCGGTAATCCGAATGTTCATCACCACGGCAATGTTCTATTCCTGATGAATTTATATCGTGCTTTAGGGACCAAGAATCGTTTTTCTGCGACCTCTAATGATCAACTCCCCCATATGCGCGCTAATTATGAGATGTTCGGTCATCAGGGTTTATTCCCAGTTCCAGACATTGATCATACCGATTTATTCATTTTGCTTGGTAGTAACCCAGCAGCATCGAACGGAAGTTTGATGTCGGCGCCAGATTATCTAGGCCGTTTAAAGGGGATAAGAAAACGCGGTGGCGAAGTAATTTTGATCGACCCCAAACGCAGCGAAACTGCCAAGGTTGTTGATACGCACTTGTTCATCAAGCCAGGCACAGATGCGTATATGTTGCTAGGCATGATTCATACCTTATTTGATGAAGGCTTAGTCGATATCGGTCGGTTACAAGGCATTATTGAAGGTGTGGCAGACGTTCAGTTAATGAGCTCTGATTTTTCTCCCGAGTCTGTCGCAGATGTGTGTGGTATTAAGGCCGAATACATCCGAGAGCTCGCTCGTAAATTAGCAGAGACGCCGCGAGCAGCGATATTTGGTCGCATGGGCACATCAACGCAAGAGTTCGGTGGCTTGGCGACTTGGTTCATTTATGTCTTGAACATACTGACTAATCATCTGGATGAGCGCGGTGGCTTAATGTTTACAAAGCCTGCTGCGGACCTTGTCGAAATTAGCAGCTATCTTGGTGAGCAAGGTAGCTCAGGTCGTTTTAAAACGGTTACCGGTTTGCCTGAGTTTAGTGGTGAGCTACCGTCGAGTGCTATCGCTGATCAAATCGAAACAAAGGGTGAGCAACAAATTCGTGCGATGATCACGATTGCGGGTAACCCAGTTATTTCTAGCCCTAATTCAAATCGTCTAGAGAGAGCCTTTAATTCTTTAGATTTTATGCTGTGCGTCGATAGTCATTTGAATGAAACAACGAAGCACGCAGACCTTATTCTTCCGGGCACAAGTCAGTTAGAGCAGTCGCATTATGATGTAGCTTTAAATATGTTGGCTGTGCGTAATGTTGCGAAATATTCTCCTGCCTTATTTAACGCACCAAAGAACAGTAAGCATGACTGGCAAATTATGCATGAGCTTACGCATAGGCTCTCTGCTGGTGGTAGCTTAGTGAATGGCGTGAAAGAACTTGCACGTTATCGCACGCTGAAACAAATGGGGCCAGATGGAGTATTGGATGTTTTGCTTCGTATAGGGCCTTATGGAACTCAGCTACCGGGCACTTCGTCGATCGGTGCATTTTTGATTGATACGATTCAAGATATTTTCTCTCCATCGCATCCTTTAAGAAAAGCGTTTGATAACGGCCCGTATGGTTCCCAAAACCGAGGTCTGAGCAAAGGCTTATGTATTGCCTCGCTGAAGAATTATCCGCACGGTGTTGATCTTGGTTCGTTACAGTCTGCTTTGCCAGATCGTCTGTTTACTAAACACAAGCATATCCAAATAGTGCCAAAAAGTTATATGACAGATATGCCTCGCTTACGTAAGCGCTTGCAGGAACTAAGTAATACCAAAGAGCCGGTCATGCTTTTGATAGGTCGTCGAGATGTACGTTCTAATAATTCGTGGATGCATAACACGTCGCGTTTAGTGAAAGGAAAAAACCGTTGTACAGCACAGATCAATACAGCAGATGCTAAACGTTTGAAGCTCAAACATGGTGAATTAGTTAAAGTTTCTTCTGACTATGGTGCGGTCACTATTCCTTGTGAAGTCACAGACGACATTATGACGGGCGTTATGAGTATTCCTCACGGTTGGGGGCACGATCATGAAGGGACGCGACTTTCTGTGGCAAGTCAGAAGCCAGGGGTGAACCTTAATGTCCTTATTTCTGATCAGTTCGTCGATAAGTTAACGGGTACTTCAGCTCTAAATGGTATGCCTGTGCGTGTTGAAGCGATTGCTTCAACTGCTACAAAAAAGCGACGAAAAACCACTACCAAGAAAACAACGAAAGCGGTAAGTTAAAGCATTAAGTTTACTGTAGAGTTGTATATATGGTGATTCCCCGTAAGGACGTAAGCGAAGAAGCGCTTGAAGGTTTGTTAAAAGAATACTGTCTTCGCGCTTGGGGTCTAAATGACGTGGAATCGCCGATCGAAGATCGCATTTATAGCGCACGTGCTGCGCTTGATAACGGCGATCTTGTTTTGTGGTATAGCGAGTACGAAGAGAGTGCTTATTTATTGGCCACAAAAGACCTTCCTGAACAGCCAAAGGCTGATGCCTCTTACGACGTGTAAGTCATGTCTAAATTTCTTGTAGGTGAAGAAGAATTATTCAAGCGCGCTGGGAAAGATCGTTTTCAGCGGGGTAAGAATGCGTACACCCCTGATTTGGTGCAAGACTATCAGCGAGATGGCCTAGCGGTAACAGCCAAAGTTGAAGACTACACTGTCACACTGAATTATGCGGGCAGTATTGTGGACGGGCACTGTACTTGCCCAGATTCCGATGGGTTCGATTTTTGTCAGCACTGTGTTTCTGCAGTATTACACGGTAATCGTCTTGAGCAACAAGTACTCTCCCTTTCCAAAGGTCCCGAAAAATCTCGCATATTTGCGTATTTGATTGGTCTCGAGAAACAATCACTGGCGAAGCACTTTTTAGAGCTATTAGAAAGTGATTCTGAACAATTTGAGCGTTACTTGTTAAAGGCGAGTTTGGCCGGGCAAGAAGTTGATTTTGTTGCTCTCAAAGCGCGCGTTACTGAAACAACACGTATCGATGACAAACGTAATTTGTTTAGTCAGCGTCAAGTGAAGGCATTCTTCGCGCGTATTGAACAACTCTTTGGGGAGTTTGAAGCGGCAAGCTTTGAGAGCAAGCCTCGAGAAGGACTCAAACTTGTAGAATATTCATTAGCGCGACTTAATAAACTGCTACTTCAAATTGACGATAAGTGGGGCACATACCGCTCTTCGGCTCAGGCACTCAGCAGTTTGTACACGCGTCTGTTCGCCTTACAACAAGGCCGAGCGACTACCTTGATAAAGCGTTTCGAGAAAATATATTTTCTCGACCAATTTAATCTGATCGCTCACGAGCCTGCGCATATTTTGAGGGAGATTGAAGGTGGTCTCGATTTATTTCATAAACGGCTTGCGCAAGCATGGTTAAGCCAGCAGCTTGCTGAACAAAAAATTCCCGAGACAGAGAAAGTACGAGCGGCTCTCTCCGAGATAAAAGAATATTGGCAATGGCGTAAAGTAGCTGAGCAGCTCATTCAGCTTCCAAAGCCTCGTTATGTTCAAGATGCTTACGCTTGGCAACGGTCTTTACACGAGTTTCTAGCGCAGAGCCCAATGGCTTGGTTGGAATGGGCTGAAAAGGCCGAGCAATTTGGCTCACAGCACGTTGCCACGGCTTTGGATAAAGCCTTGGTCCAATTTCCAAACAATGATCTTCTGGCCCGACGTGCAATTCAAACAGCAGTCCAAAACGAAGACGATAGTACTTTGTCCCGTTTAGCCGTCTCTCAAGCTTGTACTTTTGTGGATATGTTGTCTGAAGGTGCGTTGGAAGCATTGCAGACGATTGATGCAACTCTTTACCTTATGATTTATCGTCAGATTGATCAGATTAATCCGCACGATGATCCTGAAGAACGTCAGTATCGAGCACTAAGTAAATTAAGCGCTTTCATGCAAGAGTATTACGTAAAAGAGTTAGTTGGTTTTTTAGCGCAAGATGAACGCTTATTGTTGGATCAACGTTTGCGATTACTAAAGCTCATTGATGCGAATGGCGATCATGTCGAAGCGAAAAAAATTCGTGAGAACATGGTGCCATTTCTTCTTAATAAACAACAAAATCGTAGTGACGATATTGCAGCTGAGCAGCTTGTTTTGCTGCGGGAAAACTACAAAGCGCTCAACTTGCCTCAATCGGCGTTTGATCTGTTTATGTCATCGATTAATAACTTAATTGTGGTGCGCAATAATTTTGCCTCCTTGGTGGATAAGTACCAGGTCAGCTTGGCGCAGAAATAAGGCGTGACAAGCAACCCATCTAATCGCCATAATCTCCTCCGTTCAGCCCGTATCGGCTCAATCCTTTTAGTACAGGAATTCTCATGTCTGAAGAACTAGAAATGAATATGGATGTCGCGAATCTTTATCGCGAAGAAATTTATACAGATCAGAAGATCGGCACCATTCGTGTTATGACGCCTGTGACGGCAAGTGGTGAACGTGACGATGCGCGTGCAGTGCAATACGTCGGACAAGCGCAAATGATGACTCCAGCTGGTGCTCTGCCACTCACGTTTGAGTTAGCGGTTGATAATTTAGCAGACGCAGTTGCAGGTTTTGGTGATGGCGCTAAGCAGGCAATGGAAGATACGATGCGTGAATTACAAGAAATGCGTCGACAACAAGCGTCTCAGATTGTTGTTCCAGGTCAAGACGGCGGCCCTCAAATTCAAATGCCTTAAGGGCTTTGAATTCAGGCCTCGACCTATCCACAAGGTCGAGGCTTATCATGTATGTTTCTCTATTGTTTCTTGAATAAAACCAGACTCGTGAAGTTTTTGGTAAGCGCGCTTTAATTTGTTAACGCGACTCTGCGGCATGTTTTGATTCACTTTCAGTTTGATCGCATAAGGCGGCTCAATATCGTCAATATAAGTGAGCGTTGTGCGCTTTTGATCTGGCTGCTGACTAACGTGGTAGCTTAGTCGTAAATCCATTTCTATAAAACTATCTACGCGCTCTAAGTCGACTAACTCAAGCCCTTGTTCGTAGCTCTTTACTTCGGTGAGCTCTAAGGAAAACTCCGAAGCATGTTTATTTAATCCTGGATATCGAAAATCTTTAATGATGGCGATCTCGTATGCTTCAAGTTCTTCAAAGTCTCGAAATGCACCGCAATGTAAAACCGAATGATGGACTTTTGTGACTGCTGGCTCAAAGGCAATTCCGTTTGGTAGTGAATCCCACGAAGGGCTGTCATAGGCGATCCAATTAACATTGCTCTCTCCTTTTAACAGCCGTTCGATTCATGGGCTTGGTGCGACAGTAATTTTGATATCTAGTTCGGCGAGTCGTGCGATTTCAGTGACAATGTCGGTGACGATGCCACTATGGATTTTTTCTTCATCGACAATCTGTAAAGGTGCGGCGATATTTTCCACGACAAAGTAGTGAAGATCATGAGCATATGCCGACGCTGATAACGACAGCATCCATAGTCCAATTAGGCGTTTGACGCAGGGAAGATATTCCATCGGTATTTACCTACTTTGCAACAAATATATTTTTAGAACACTAGCGCCTTAACATACAACGACTACACTTCAGCTTGACTTAAAATTAGCAAAGATTGTCCGATTTAAAGTATTCATTGCAGGGTGCTTGAGTGGATGGCCAAGAGTGCTAGAATGCGCGCCGCTTAAGATGCATCGAGCATCATGTTTTTATGCTAGGGGTAAAGAATGACGTATAAAGTTGGCCAACGGTGGGTTAGCCAAACCGAACCGAAATTAGGTTTAGGAATGATCTCTGAAATCGAAGGGCGGAGAATCCTGATCACCTTTCCTGCGGCCGATGAAATTCGTACTTATGCGACAGACCAAGCGCCTATTTCTCGGGTGATTTACAAAGTGGGAGATGAAGTTCGTGATCATGATGATCAACTCTATGTGATCAAAGATGTCGATCTAATTGATGATCTTGTCTTTTATCATGTTTCCAGTGATGCCTCGACAAAACAACGTATTAGCGAAGTTGAGCTGAATTGTTTTATCCAGTTTACGAATCCATTGCAGCGATTAACCAATGGGCACTTCGATCGTAATCGCGCATTTCGTTTGCGTTATGAAACCTTGCAACATAATCATGCCCTTCAACTGAGTGGCGTTAAAGGCTTGCTTGGTTCACGCACGAGCTTGCTTTCTCATCAGGTGTACATTGCAAAAAATGTCGCACAACGTTTTGCACCACGTGTCTTGTTAGCAGATGAGGTTGGCCTCGGTAAAACCATTGAGGCAGGCATGATTATTCATACCCAACTACAACGCGGTTTAAGTTCTCGCGTATTGATTTGTGTGCCATCGACACTGATTCATCAGTGGCTTGTTGAAATGCTGCGCCGATTCAATCTGCGTTTTTCTATTTTTGATCATGCTCGTTGTGATGCGTTGATTGAAGAGGGCGTCGAGAATCCTTTTGAAGAAGAGCAACTAGTATTATGCGATATTGCAACACTTAGCCAAGATCCTGCTCTTTCCGCGCTCGCTAGCGAAGCTGATTGGGATTTGTTTGTCGTCGATGAGGCACATCATCTTGAATGGAGTGCCGAGAAAGCGAGTGATGAATACTTGTGTGTTGAAGAGCTATCGAAGATTAGTCGAGGCGTGTTACTTCTGACTGCGACACCTGAACAAGCAGGTTTGGAAAGTCACTTTGCACGCTTACGTTTGCTTGATCCTGATCGTTTTCATGACCTTGAAGCCTTCAAGGAACAAGAAAAGCATTATGGCGAAATTTCAGAGTTAGTGAAGCAGCTACAAAGCCAAACCGATGATGCGCCGGTTGATGCCAGCCTTAAATCAGACCTGAGTCGTTTGATTGCCTCGCCTGAAGATTTTGATTGGTCTCTGCCCGCTGAAGAACTTGTTCCGCAGCTCATTAATGAATTGCTCGATCTGCATGGTACGGGGCGCGTTCTGTTTCGTAATACGCGTGATGCGGTTGAAGGCTTTCCTCAGCGTATTGTGCGGCCTTAT
>NZ_LWFH01000124.1:0-755 GCF_001635725.1 Oleiphilus sp. HI0066 | reverse complement strand
CAGAAACAGAGTTAATTGCGGCTGCTTTTGCTATTGCAGATAAATCGTTGTTAGAGCTGGAAAACGCGTCGTCAACGCCTGATGATGCACCAATAGCTATGCCGTTGATGACGAGATCACCTGCCGCGAGGGCAGCTACAGGCGGCGTTGAAGCGGTGCTGCCCGGCGAGGATGAAATGCCATCAGTAGGTGAAACACCTAGTTGAGTAACATCTGTACCTTCAATACCGAAGCTTACATCTTCACCTTCATTTGCGCCGATTTGGAATGTAACATCGGTGAAGGATCCGTCTAGTAACTTGGTGCCGTTAAATGTTGTTTGGTCAGCAACACGTTCGATCTCAGTAATAAGCTGCTGAACTTCTTCATTCAAAGCTTCACGGTCTTGCTTGCTGTTCGTTGCGTTAGAGGCTTGTAGTGCCAAATCACGGATACGAAGTAGGTTGTCAGTCATCGAGCCGAGCGCGCCTTCAGCAACCTGAGCGAGTGACACACCGTCGCTGGCGTTTCGGATCGCGACTTTTAAGCCTTGGACTTGCGCGCTGAAGCGGGTAGAAATTGCAAGACCTGCTGCATCGTCTTTTGCGCTGTTAATACGCAAGCCTGAAGATAAGCGTTGCAGGGCTGTTTGGTTTTCGCTCTGAGACTTATCTAGGTTTCTTTGCGCGTTGATAGACGCAAGATTGGTATTAATTATTTGTGGCATGGTCTTCCCCTTCAGCCATACATGCGTGCAAATTCAAAAAATATTTTGG
>NZ_LWFH01000123.1:0-953 GCF_001635725.1 Oleiphilus sp. HI0066 | reverse complement strand
TTTTGTTATCGTTGAAATCAACAATTGAAGGTTAGTTCGACAAGACTAAATGCATGTCGTTCCAGCGTAATCCTCCGTGACTCGATTCTGACGTCCCGTCATCAACAAACCCAAATTGTTGATAAAAACCGACGAGCTCCTCTTGGCAGATAAGATACATCGCTGACTTTTGCATCGCCTGCATCATAGCAATAAATTCGTGCATTAATGCAGTGGCATAACCTTGGTGCTGGAAATCAGGATACACAACCACTGACATGACAACGATATTTGGGCCTATTGGATCATGACCGATGAGTTCTTTGAATTCCTCATCACTTAGGGAGACGTCAAAACATGCTCCGCAATTGATGAAACCGATGATTTGCGACTCTTTTTCTAGAACGAGAAATCCCTCGGGATAAGTCTCAATACGTTGTTGGATTTTTTCTCGAGTGGCAGCTTCATCGCCCGCATAGCCTTCTTGTTCTATTTGAAAACAACGATCAGTGTCGGAAGGTGTCGCAGAACGAAAAGTCAGTGAAGAATGCATAAGTGCCTCTAAGCGATGAATAAAGTAATACTAAGCACCAAGGGGCTTACAATTGCGCTAATGACGTTAATGCAAGTGCTTTTGGATTATTC
This sequence comes from Oleiphilus sp. HI0066, assembly GCF_001635725.1. Classification (NCBI taxonomy): domain Bacteria; kingdom Pseudomonadati; phylum Pseudomonadota; class Gammaproteobacteria; order Oceanospirillales; family Oleiphilaceae; genus Oleiphilus; species Oleiphilus sp. HI0066. The sequence goes on along the minus strand of NZ_LWFH01000123.1, from coordinate 329 downwards.
GCAATATCATCACTAGACGCTTCGCCTCAATAAACGCGTACATGCTCAATGGCAAGGTAATCAAACTTAGCAAAGTAAGAATCGGTAGCTGTGATAGATAAACGCTAACTGTTATGGAACCATAGCCGACTAGGTAGAATACACCGAGCATATATGTGCTTAATTGGATTCCTTATACGATCGGGAAGGTGCGTCGACCAACGTTTTTGTCTGCGTGAATATCCGGATATTGAGTAAGTAAAAGCAAGTTATTACTCAAACAAAATGGTAGCAGCAGAGCTAGATAAGCGAGTTGATCATAAGTCTTCGCGATCACTAAGAAGTTTCCG
>NZ_LWFH01000122.1:0-1982 GCF_001635725.1 Oleiphilus sp. HI0066 | reverse complement strand
TTGCTTAGGCATGAACTTTCTAAGGGTCTGATTCGTAAGACCCCCTAATCGTGATTTGTCTTACCCTCAACTGCAAATAGGAGTCGATTATTTCTAATTCATACGCGGCTAATCATCGCCAATTTTGGTACTTACCTTTAGGTGGAACTGGAGAAATTGGCATGAACATGAATCTCTACAGTCATGATGATGCGTGGTTAATGGTTGATTGCGGCGTAAGTTTTAGCGAGAGTCTCAGTGCGATTCATGCCAATAATCCGCAGAATGACGAAGACGCGCTTACAAAGAAGTTCGACAGAATAAGTGCAGACCCAAGTTTTATTGCACAGCGTGCTGATGCCTTAGCAGGCATCGTAATCACACATGCGCATGAGGATCATCTCGGAGCGTTGGTCGATCTATGGTCTCGATTCAAATGTCCAGTGTATACAACTCGATTCACCGCCCTATGTTTGCGTCATAAATTAGCGGAGTCGCGCAAAGAATTAGATATACCTGTTCATATCGTCGATGACGGTTCGACAGAGCAGATTGGCCCATTCGAGGTTCAGTGGTTGGCATTAACGCACTCAATGCCTGAGTCATATAGTCTTATGATCAGAACCAGAGTAGGTTCAGTTTTTCATACCGGTGATTGGAAAATCGATTTTGATCCTGTCGTAGGCAAGCCCTTTGACCCGCTACCTTTTAAGCAATTAGCGAGTGAGAACATTGCTGCAATGGTTTGCGACTCTACCAACGCTGACCGTTCTGGTAGAAGTGTTTCCGAGGGCGCATGTTATCAAGGCTTATTTGATCACGTCAGTGAGCAGTCGGGTAGAGTGTTGGTGACGTGTTTCGGAAGTAACATCGCGCGCTTAATAACGCTATTTAAGGTTGCCAAAGATACCGGACGCTATGTTGCCTTATTGGGGAGATCTCTTCATACCATGCATCGTCACGCAAAAGCTGCTGGTTACTGGCCTAGCGAGCTTGATGGCTTGTTGTATTCTCCGCATCAGATCGGGTATTTGCCGTCAGAAGAAATATTGATCATCGCGACAGGCAGTCAAGGCGAGCCGCGTGCGGCACTATCACGACTGGCAAGGAATCAATTCCGAGATCTTGAGCTGGAAGAGGGTGATACTGTGATATTTAGCTCTATTGTGATTCCAGGGAATGAAGAGCATATTCATCGTTTGATCGAGCAATTGGAACAGAAAAAGATATCCGTGATTACGAAGTACAACACATCTAGAACGATTCATGCGAGTGGTCACCCAAGTGAGCAAGATTTGCTTGATTTATACGGATGGGTGCAGCCTTCTCTCGTCATTCCAACGCATGGTGAGCAGCTGCATCTTGCTGCTAACGCAAAGGTTGCTAAGCAAGCTAAGGTGCCTCGCCAGATGACAGGCTTTAATGGTGACTTGTTTGAGCTTGTAGGAGCGAAACGCGTGCATAAAGCATTTATTGAACCTGGACGCATACCATTGGAGAGTAATTAATGAACCCATTGGAAGAGCAGAATACTTACTGTCCGTATTGCGGCGAACCGATTCAATTACTGCTAGACGTTATGGATTCAGACTCCGAATACACTGAAGACTGCCAAGTGTGTTGTCGGCCCATTGTAGTCAAAGTACTTAATGGGCAAGAACTGGTTGTCATGAGAGAGGACGATGCTTGCTAAGCTTGTCTGAATGAAGGTATGCCTGCGTCGATAATCTTGCAGGCATAAATGCACATGAAGACTTATTTGGCTTTGTCTATGAGCAGGCTTGCAATGGCTTGCATACCACTTTGATCGATACCCGCGCGCTTTTCAGCATCATTATTATAGTTTGTATTGGTGTTGATATCGTAAACNAACAAATCACCGATTTCGTTCTGAATAAATTCTATCCCTGCAATATCCATTTCTTCTTTGCTTAAGAATGTTTCGAGCTGATTCATTAGGGAGTGATTATCGAAGGTATCTATCAATTCAAACTTGCTCTCAG
>NZ_LWFH01000121.1:0-1206 GCF_001635725.1 Oleiphilus sp. HI0066 | reverse complement strand
TCCATACTCGACATCACGCTTTGTGGAGGAACAATGTCTTTTATCTCGTAGCGTAAAACCTGAACACCCCACGTCTCAGCCGCTTGGTTAATAGAGTTGACGATATTGGCATTGAGTTGATCACGTTCCTCAAATGTTTTATCGAGCTCTATCTTACCGATCTCTGAACGCATCGTGGTTTGCGCAAGTTGGGTCACCGCAAAGGCATAATCTTCAACACCATAAGACGCCTTATAAGGATCGAGTACTCTAAAATACAGCACACCATCTACCGTCAGAGAGATATTGTCTTTGGTGATAGCGCCTTGGCTAGGAACGTCAACAGCCTGCTCTTTCAATGAGCGATCATGCGCTACACTATCTATAAATGGTACAATCATATTGATACCAGCTTCGATCGTTCGATTATACTTACCAAAGCGCTCGACGATGTAAGCTCTGTTCTGAGGTACAAATTTGATGCCTAATTTTAAGACAATAAGGATGGCGACTAGTACAGCCGCTTGGACAGAGAAAAGGTATTCAAGAACGATATTCATAGAGCGAGCAATCCTTTGTTGCGATGAGTGTAGCTAGTTTAAATATAACAATTAGGGCGCTCTGCTAAAAGGAGATTTAGGGCGCTTTTTAAAGGGAATATATTAATGGGGCTGCAGGTGATAGGCCTGCCATTGAATTTCTAATCGCTTAGCTCGAAGTACTTCTGCTTTTGTCTAAAAGCAGTAGGCAAGTTGGCACTCATTTCTTAACTTCTCATTACGCCTTTGCTTCGATATAGAACACTTCAGTCCAATCTCGTTATACTGACTGTTCAATTCGGCAAGGACTGTCATGCTCTATCTTTACCCCTCTAACAAAACTGCGAACTTGGCGACTGTGCTTGCTGAGATTATGCGGGCAGATCCGCTCGCGGACCCATTTGAGTCCGACATCATTCTTACCCAGAGTCATGGTATGGGCGTGTGGTTGAATCAGCAGATTTCTGCAAATCAGGGTGTCTCATGCATGATCGACAGCATGATGCCCGGCGCGTTTTTATGGAGTTTGATGGATAAGCTAGATATTACTGGTGAAGAGGATGGCACCGGTGCTGTAGAGCAAAACAGCGTTCAACACTTCGAGAAGAGTAATCTGCGTTGGGAGATTTTTCGGCAATTACCCGACTTAATTGAACGCGATGAATTCCAGCCTGTGCGCCAATACATT
>NZ_LWFH01000120.1:0-654 GCF_001635725.1 Oleiphilus sp. HI0066 | reverse complement strand
ATGCCTGAGCTCGTTGAAAGCTTAGTTAGAGAAGGCGCGCATAAAGCGCAGTCTTTGGAGGATGCGGTAAAAGCATCAGACGTCATTATTACAATGCTCCCTGCTGGAAAGCATGTGGCTTCTCTATTTTTAGGCGAGCCAAATGCCAAACAGGGTTTGCTCGAACAGCTCAGCAACAAGCCTCTGATTATTGATTCCTCAACGATTGATGCCGCAACAGCCAGAAGCGTGCACGACGCTTGTCGTGAAAACGGTATCGATATGGTTGATGCGCCAGTCTCCGGAGGCGTTGCCGCAGCAGCTGCGGGTAGTTTAACGTTTATGTGTGGTGGGGATGCTGTTGCCTTTGAAAAGGCGCAACCTATCTTAGGCGCAATGGGGGCTAATATATTCCATGCAGGTCCTGAAGGTGCGGGGCAGGTTGCCAAAATGTGTAACAACATGCTGCTAGCAATACACATGATCGGAACATCTGAGGCATTAAATCTAGGCGCAAACAATGGGCTAGATCCATCTGTATTGTCTGAAATCATGCTGGCTAGTTCTGGAAAAAATTGGAGCCTAGAAAAATATAATCCTTATCCCAATGTTATGCCGACAAGCCCTGCCTCGAATGATTATCGACCGGGTTTTATGGTAGATCTAATGGCCAAA
>NZ_LWFH01000119.1:0-843 GCF_001635725.1 Oleiphilus sp. HI0066 | reverse complement strand
TGAGCGTAACAAAAGGCTCTTTTGTTTTGGCTAGACTTTTCAAGTCTAGTAGCGCGTTGCCTTCTGCGTCAATACTGACATAGGCGCGTACAGCAAGTTTTTTAGCTAGACGATCTTGCCCAATCGTTTGGTTTATATCGAGCCCATCTTTGTAATAGTTGTCACTAACGAGTGAGTCTTTACCGTTCACTGCATGGTAGATCATGATGCTACTGAGAAATACAGAAGCTAAAGGGAAGAACATAATAAAATACAGCCAGTTTCGTTTTTTTGGATCTGGCTGTTTAGATTGGATTGTTTGACTCGACATCAGGGTTCCGGGCTAAGTTTACATAATCATTCGCGAGCGCCGAGGAAGCGGCTTTCGGAATGAGCTATTAGATCTGGGTTATCGAGAGAGTTTACCGTAAAACTAATCTCGTTACTGCTACTAGGGAGTAGTGATGGCTTTGCTTCAACAATTGTTGGCAAACTATACACTTCACCCGATTTCACTGTGATTTCTGATCGCGTGGCGAGACGAACTTCAGGAATGCCATCGACCTTAATCGCGAATCGCTGAGTCTCGTCCGTCATATTGACGATCTTAAGGGTGTAAGAGTTTTCAATATGACCAAGACCATTTAGTTGGAATAGCGAGCCTCTATCACGAATAACGTCTAACTCTAAGGGGACTCGTCCAAGAATATGGTTGAAAAATGCGCCGGTCATAATAATGAGCAATACACCATATGCGATCGCTTTAGGACGCAATATATGACTTTCTTTGCCTTGTAAGCGGTGTTCAGTGGTATAACTGATCAGCCCTTTCGGATACTCCATTTTTTCCATGATGGAGTCACA
>NZ_LWFH01000118.1:0-746 GCF_001635725.1 Oleiphilus sp. HI0066 | reverse complement strand
ATGCAGTCTGGAGAGATATGGCGTTTATTCTCGCCAGATATGCTTCATTTTAGTCTCTTGCACATTGTTTTTAACTTGTTGATGTTTTGGATTTTAGGCGGGCANCTTGAGTATCGAAAAGGTGCGCTCGCATTATTTGTGTTGATCGTTGTTGTCTCTGTCATATCGAATGTCGCGCAACTTTTAGATGGCGGCTATTTGTTTGGGGGATTGTCGGGTGTTGTGTACGGCTTGTTTGGCTATACCCGAGTTTGGTCGCATTATGATCGTCGCGTTTTCATGCCGGATGGATTATTTAAGTTTGCGTTGGTCTGGTTGGTAATTGGTTATACGCCACTAACAGAATGGATTGGCTTAGGGGCTATGGCTAATTCAGCGCATTTGTACGGATTGTTAAGTGGCCTTGTTTTAGGTTGGCTTGTGTTTGGTTTAACGGCTAAGCGCAATAGCGCGCCATGAAAATGGTCTAGGGGGAGATATATGAATTTTGAAGATGCTGCAAAGCAGCTAGACCCAGAGTTGTATGAAAGATTTAAAAAGGCACTGGAATTAGGAAAGTGGCCCGACGGCCGAACGTTGACGAAAGAGCAAAAAGAAATCTGCTTACAAACAGTGATCGTTTACGAAGACGCTCACGATATTCCTGAGAAAGATCGTGTTGGGTATGTGGATACCACGAAGAAAAAGAAAAAAGGTGATGATCCATCTGATGAAGTGCCTTTGCGTGTGTTGCACTAGAGCAGAAT
>NZ_LWFH01000117.1:0-776 GCF_001635725.1 Oleiphilus sp. HI0066 | reverse complement strand
TCAAGCAACTGATCTGATTTTGATTGACCTTGCAAACGGTCAAAACCGTTTGGGCGGTTCGGCTTTGGCTCAAGTATATTCTCAGGTTGGTGCGATCGCGCCAGATCTTAATGACTCTGAAGACTTAAAAGCCTTCTTTGCTGTGATTCAGGGCTTAAACAAACACGGTAAGCTATTGGCTTATCATGACCGTTCAGATGGCGGTTTATTCGCGACTTTGGCAGAGATGTCCTTCGCAGGCCATGTGGGTGTTGACATCAAACTCGATCAGCTTGCTGAAGATGATTCACACTTTGCCCGTGAATTGTTTAATGAAGAGCTTGGTGCGGTGATTCAAGTCAATGCTGCCGATACCGAGGAAGTGCTTCAGCAGTTTACTGCTGCAGGATTAGGTGAACACACGCTAGTGATCGGCACATTGAATGATGACGACATGGTGCGTTGTAGCTTTGACGGTAAAGCGGTCATTGAGCGTTCTCGTTCTAGCTTGTGGCAACTGTGGTCTACAACCAGCTATAAAATGCAAAGCCTGCGTGATAATTCAGAATGTGCACAGCAAGAGTTTGATGCTTTAGCTGATGCCAACAATCCTGGTCTACATGCTGAATTGAGCTTTGATCTCAATGAAGATGTTGCTGCGCCTTATATTAATACAGGGGCCAAACCTCGTATTGCTGTATTGCGTGAGCAAGGCGTAAATGGTCAAACAGAAATGGCTGCAGCATTCACGCGAGCAGGATTTGAAGCACAAGATGTGCACATGAGTGACCTCGGCG
>NZ_LWFH01000116.1:0-1327 GCF_001635725.1 Oleiphilus sp. HI0066 | reverse complement strand
CCTATCGGGGGTGTTCCGTAGCGGGTTATACCTGCATAACACGCGGCGGTAATAAATTTGGCGAGAGAGATTGGTGACTTTTTAGCGAGAGAGCTCATCGAACCGACAACTCCAGAAATTGGCACAGGCGACATTAAGATCAATGCATGGGCTTTAGCGTGAGCAGTGGCGTGAAGGGACGCAAGTCCACCAAGAGAATGGCCAATGACGGTCGGTGCCTTATCAAAGCTTTCGATTGCTTCAATGCATTCATCGACGTAGTCATTAAACCTTAGCTTAAGCCGTTCCTTAAAAGATAAATGATGCCCGCTGAAGGTCATGCAATGAACTTTAAAACCCATCGCTCTATAGTGCTGAGCAAATTATCTTCCCAAATCCAAGAACCGGACATAGCGCCGGGAACAAACAGAATGGGCGTACTTGTATCGATGTTAAGCGCATTTATGTTTGAAGGCATCGCTTAGTCCTGTTGCAGTTCTTTGAGTACGAGTGACATGGTTTGTCGATTGAACCCCATTCCTAAATGAGAAACGTTCACTTCGATATATCGTGTTTGTTGGTCTTCGGGCAATACGCTGGCAGACCAATCAACGACGCCGTCTGTTTTACTAACAATTGCACTGAGCTTGCATTGAATGGGCTTCTTTTTTCGCTCTTCGACGCCAGCCTCAATCCAGTCCAGATCTAAGCCTTTTTTGGCCAAGATAGGTGCGGCCGCAGTATATTTTGGGCCGCCCGTAAGCGGCGTGCCCAGCGTTACGACATGATCGACCATTTCGGGTAAATCTCTCGCTACTTCTCGGGCAACTACGCCACCAAGGCTCCATCCGACTAGCGAAACTTGCTTTCCTGTTTGTTCGTAAAACTCTTTCACTCTCTCAGCCATTAGACCGCAGAGATGAGGTACACCGAACTCTCCATTATGAGGATTAGGAGGAGGTAACTCCCATTCCATGGAGTGCAGGTCATAATCTTTGTCTAGGCCAGCACGATTGACTCCAAGTCCCCAGCCCATTGCTTTAAACCCATGACGTTCTAGGAAAAACCGGAGTGGTTTCATGCTTGAATCACTAGCACCGAAACCAGGCAGAACAAATACGTGACGGCCTTTGCCTATATCTTTTTGCTGTTTTACGCTCAAATATGACATCCATGCGGGTAGGGCAGTTAGGTCAAGTGCGGCGCGGTATTCCAGCAGGCCATTCTTAAAACTCGGGGTACTAAGTTGATGTGTAGTGCTCATTGTGGGGTATCCATTGATGAGAGATTCATTTGTTCGCTGGTGTGTTGACTGACAATACCTTGGACAGCGAAATCGAAATCTTTG
>NZ_LWFH01000115.1:0-1529 GCF_001635725.1 Oleiphilus sp. HI0066 | reverse complement strand
AACGCGTTTCTTCTCTTAGCTCCCTTAAGCAAGCATCTACCAATTTCTCTCCGTGATCCACGAAGCCTCCAGGTAATGCTAGTAGCCCTTTCCCTGGCCTTGCTTTCCGTTCCACCATCAAGACATGTCCGCTTTGTATCACCACTGCATCAACTGTTACGAAGGTCGGTGGATACGGTGCAGCACTCCATGCTTGCTGATACTTAGCGACAAACTCCTGTTCACTTTTTACTTCACTGAATTCAGGTGTCGCGTAGAACTTCTTCAATTCTTCTTGCACGTTCACTGGCAAGAATTGTTTTAAATTACCTTGGCTATCTTTCGAACCAAAAACCAATTCTCTAACCGGTGTTGCGCTAATTCCTTGGTAGTTCTCTACTTCAACTGCCCCCCATTGCGGGAACAAATTTAAGTAGTATGAACTCTGGTCTTTACTGTGCCCGATCAACCCAACTTTTGGTTGCTTGTGCGGTACACCGTGGTGTGCCGTTACATAACCATTTACAGTTGCTTGTACGTTTCGAACCCAAGATTCATCGTTGTAAACAATATCCATCAATGGAGCTACGTGCATTCGATCGCTCTCTTCTTGAGACACTGAACCGCGAATCATGGCTTCGCGTTCTGCTATCGTCCAAGGGTTACGTGTTGATCTAGGTTGGTGTGCTGAGCCCGCTAAAATGATTAGCTGTCTCGCCTTTTCCAAACCTTCTCGGACCACTTGTAAATGTCCATTATGGAAAGGCTGGAAACGCCCAATAAAAACTAAAAAGTCGAATTCTTTGTTACTCATATCAGCAAACCCCTTGCTGTTGGTGACAGGAAATTGGTCTATCCAATTTCGTGCTAATGCTAACTGGTGAATCCCACCTGATTTGTTAGCCTGAATACATAGTGGCTTACTGCCACTTATATGTCAACACCCTATTTTGACTTAATTTAAAAACTCTCAGTTTGACATAGTGTTTTTGCGCCACTATCTTAGTGGCTTATTAACACTTATGTGTATGTTGTTCTTTATCACGGAATAAATGAAAGCCAGTAGACAACTGGAGATGAGTTAGAAATGACAAAACAAATATCCGAAAAAGAGTTCCTGAAGAACTACAACATTCATGACTTTGACATACCACTCACATCAGTGGATATGGCGATTTTCACTATTAAAGACGAATCGTTACACGTGCTTTTGGTCAAAAGAGCTCAATATCCTTCGCTTGGGCAATGGGCTCTCCCAGGCGGATTTATCGACGTAAATAAAGACAAAACATTGGATGACACTGCAAGGCGAAAACTAGTAGAGAAAACAGGCGTTGATACGCCGTACTTAGAACAAGTCGCTAGCTTTGGTGGAGCAAAAAGGGATCCTCGCGGATGGTCGGTTACTGTGGCCTATTTTGCTCTAATCAGTTCAGAAGAAGTTACGCTCGAAGCAAATGAAAGCTCTGAAGAAGTTACATGGGTTCCGGTCAATAAGGTAAACAAAGCGTTCGAGCTGGCGTTTGATCATCAAGAGATTTTGGATCGGT
>NZ_LWFH01000114.1:0-10764 GCF_001635725.1 Oleiphilus sp. HI0066 | reverse complement strand
AGCTAACTCTGCAGGCTTTTCATCTGGATCGACATCAATAATATCTACTGCCACACCTTTTTCGGCGAGAACGATACGGACTCGGTGGCTATAGTGGCTTGCACCATCAGAAAAAAACGTCATCGACGACCGTTTGGTCACAACGCCCATACAAGAGCTCCTTATAAATAGAACGCATCGAAAATTCGATACATAGAATACAAAACTGCCAGAATTATACACACTTATCAAAGCGCGTCATAATTCAACACACGTTATAACAAAAAAGGCCGTTAGCGTTTGCCAACAGCCTTATAGCTACTTAGATAGACTTAGTGGATATCGCGCCAGTACTCTTTATTCAAGAAGTAGACGAACACAAAGAAGAACGCCAAGAAGACAAGCACGTATAATCCCATACGCTCACTTTCTATCCGTGACGGCTCACCGACATACTCAAGGTAATTTACCAAATCATAGATGGCTTCGTCATACTCAGCTGGCGTCATAGAACCTTCCGACTTATATTCTTGACAGCCACTACTCTTAACGATGTTACCTGAAAGAGGATCAACTTCAGTATCAATACCCATAAGTGGTGGCTCAGCACACATACCCTGCAGGTCTGCTAGAACATGTGGCATACCGACATCTTTGAATACGACATTATTTACCCCATATGGACGCGAAGGATCTGCATAAAAACCACGCAAGTAACTATACAACCAATCTGGCCCCCGTAACCGCGCCACCAACGTCAAGTCAGGCGGTGGATTGCCAAACCAAGCTTTCGCTTGATCTTTATCCATAGAGGTAGTCATCAATTGACCGATCTTAGCGTCGCCCTCAAGTAGATTTTCTTCAAAAATCTCTTTTGGGATACCTAAGTCATTTGCAGAACGTTCATAGCGCGAGTACTCAAGCGAGTGGCATCCAAAACAGTAATTAGTAAACAACGCCATCCCACGCTGCATAGACTCTTGATCACGAATATCAGTATCAATATCATCAACAGGAGCCGCCGGTCCAACAGCTGCCAATACACTGTTCACACTAATTGTGAAAAATAACGTAGCAACGAGCTTAATCATTTCATTGTCACCCTTTCTGGTACAGGCTTAGTTTTCTCAATACTTGTATACCAAGGCATAAGAATGAAATAAGCGAAGTAAATAACAGTCAAGACCTGAGCAAGCAAAGTTCTACCTGGAGTTGCTACCACAACACCCAAGTAACCAAGAATGCAGAACGAAATGATAAACAACACAAGAGCAATCTTACTTAAGTTGCCTTTGTAACGCATTGAACGCACCGGGCTACGATCTAACCATGGCAATACGAACAAAATTGCAATTGCCGCACCCATCGCCACAACACCCAAGAACGCATCCGGAACAGCACGCAAGATTGCATAGAATGGCGTGAAGTACCATACAGGCGCAATGTGATCAGGCGTCTTAAGAGCATTCGCCGGCTCAAAATTAGGCTTCTCTAAAAAATAACCACCCATTTCAGGGAAGAAGAAGACCACCGCGCAGAATACGAACAAAAATACAACAATACCGACCATATCGTGCACTGTGTAGAAAGGATGGAAAGGAATACCATCTTTTGGGATACCGTTTTCATCTTTGTCTTTCTTAATATCGATACCATCCGGGTTATTAGAACCAACCTCATGAAGCGCGAGAATATGCAACACAACCAACGCAAGAATAACGATTGGTAACGCAACAACGTGAAGAGCAAAGAAACGGTTTAAGGTAATGCCTGAAATCAGGTAGTCACCACGAATCCACAAAGCCAACCCTTCACCGATGTATGGAATTGCACCAAAGAGGTTAACAATTACCTGAGCACCCCAGTAAGACATCTGTCCCCAAGGTAATAAGTAGCCCATAAATGCTTCGGCCATAAGAGCTAGGTAAATAGTCATACCAAAGATCCAGACCAACTCACGCGGCTTTTTGTACGAACCGTACAGCAGACCTCTGAACATATGCATATAAACAACAACAAAAAATGCCGAAGCACCTGTTGAATGCAGATATCGTAACAACCAACCATATTCAACATCACGCATGATGTATTCAATAGACGCAAATGCACCCTCTGCTGAAGGGTTATAACTCATTGTTAGCCAAATGCCAGTTAAAAGCTGGTTAGCTAAAACAACAAACGACAATACGCCGAAGAAGTAAAAAACATTAAAATTCTTTGGCGCATAATATTTACTCATATGCTTTTCAAAAGCATTGACGACCGGTAAACGCTCGTCAATCCATGAAATTAGCTTTTGCATTACGCAGCCTCCTCATCAACACCAACCATAATTGTGGCATCATCAAGATACTTATATGGTGGTACAACTAAGTTAGTTGGCGCAGGAACACCTTTAAATACGCGACCTGCTAAATCAAAACGTGAGCCGTGACACGGACAGAAGAATCCGCCCATCCAGTTTTCATCAAACTCTTGAGGCTCAACTTCAGGAACAAACTGGGGAGAACAACCTAGATGAGTACAAATACCAACTAGCACTGCGTACTCTGGTTTAGTTGATCGATACACACCTTTCACATACTCAGGCTGCTGAGGCACTTCTGACATTGGGTCACGCAGACGGTCAGCTAACTTATCTAAGTTATCTAACATCTCTTGAGTACGACGAATAACCCAAACTGGCTTACCTCGCCATTCAACAGTCATACGCTGACCCGGCTCCAACTTACCCACCGATGCTTTAACTGGCGCACCCGCAGCTTTTGCTTTGGCACTTGGATTCCATGAGGCCACAAACGGGACTGCAGCACCTATCGCACCAACACCCCCAACCACTGAAGTCGCACCTATCAAAAATCTGCGACGGCTCGCATTAACGTCGCCTTCACTCATACAGGCTTCCCCCGAAAATAAAAATAATACTCATATCTTATTATTTGTAGCCCCTAGCGCTTTAGCCACCAAGAACTTTTAGAGCACTAAATACCTTACCCACACAAAAGGTAGGGCATGTCCTAAAAGCCACAAATAGTAATTAAATTAAGATAGGCCATCAACAACTTTAATCGATTTGTTGACAGTTAAATGTTCGGCTAAAAAAAAGCGCCTGACAGCAAATACCGACAGGCGCTTTTTAATATACTGCATATTAACGCTTAGAGAACTGAGGACGTTTACGCGCTTTGCGTAGACCAACCTTCTTACGTTCAACAGCACGCGCATCACGTGTTACCCAACCTGCTTGACGAAGCGGGCTACGCAATGACTCATCATACTCAATCAAAGCACGGGCAATACCGTGACGGATAGCACCAGCTTGACCTGTAGTACCACCACCTTTAACAGTTACTTTAACGTCTAGTTTGTCAGCCATTTCGACCAACTCAAGAGGTTGACGAACAACCATTTGAGCAGTTTTACGACCAAAAAACTCGTCTAGAGGACGGCCATTAACTTCAATTTGACCAGAACCAGACTTTAAGAACACTCGTGCCGCCGAAGTTTTACGACGACCAGTACCATAGTTATATGTAGTTGACATAATCGCCTTCCGTTAAACTTCTAGATCTTTTGGCTGCTGAGCAGTGTGCGGATGCTCGTTACCCGCATACACTTTCAACTTCTTGAACATTGCACGACCAAGTGGACCACGTGGCAACATGCCTTTTACCGCACCTTCGATTACACGCTCAGGAGCTTTATCAATCAATTTTTCAAAAGAAATTGATTTCAAGCCACCAATGTAACCTGTGTGATGGTGATAAATCTTGTCACTTGCTTTTTTACCAGTTACGGCAACTTTCTCAGCATTAACAACGACAATGTAATCGCCTGTATCAACGTGAGGAGTGTATTCTGGTTTATGCTTGCCCCGCAAACGGCGCGCGATTTCGGTCGACAAACGACCTAGTGTTTTGTCTGTAGCATCAACTACATACCAGTCACGTTTTACCGATTCTGGCTTTGCACTTAACGTTTTCATTTAATTCGCCTTTAACTCTTCCGAGTAACCTAAAACTGTACACATTTTTGTGTCAGCATTTCTATCTAATGCCTTGCCAATTCGAGACGGGGCTGACTCTGAAGAATTGTCCGGCAATTTGAGGGCGCGAATTATAAAACACATTAACGAACAATTACCAGCTTTTTTTATTTATTTATCTAGAGCTAAAAAACAACTTCTGGCAGTTATTTTGAAGGACGTCAGCAAGACTCTCTTTATCAAGTTGTTTCATTTCTGACAGCTCACTCAGAATCTCTAGAATGTCTAATGGACTCCCTTGACGTTCGGGATTGCCAGGCAAGTACATATCCGGAGAATCCGTTTCAATTAGTAGCGCATCAACAGGCATGCGCTTAAACGCATCATAGGTTTTACCCTTATTTCTCTTGATCACACCACCAACGCCAAGATGCAAACCTTGATCAACAAACTGCTTAGCCTGCTCGTAACTGCCAGAGAAGGCATGAACCACACCCCAGTGCAAACCGCACTTTTTAACCAAATCTAAAACTTCTTGATGTCGCCTGACCGAATGCATGATCACCGGCTTGTCTAGCTTTCCCGCCAACTCGAGCTGCATTTCAAATATATTGAGCTGCTGCTCAAGATTATCAAAACGCGCATCTAAGCCACATTCTCCGATCGCAATAAAATGCTTTGACAGTGCTTGCAACTGATCACTTAACAAGTCATTTGATAAACTCTCTTGCGAAATAAAACAAGGATGGACTCCCAAAGCCACATGCATTATTTCGGGATACTTTTCAGATAAACCAAGCAATTCTTTCCAGTCAGAAGAATTTGTTGCTGGCACAACAAATCCAACCACACCATTCGAATGAGCCTGTTCGATTAATGTTGCGATATTCTGACGCAGAGGAGGGAAATTCAAATGGCAGTGCGTATCAATGAGTCGAACTGCCATATAGATCAATGCTCTCGTGTTTGACGGAAGTTCACGTCTGGATGACGCTCTGTCGCTAACTGCAAGTTAACCATAGTCGGCGCAATATACGTTAGATTATCACCACCATCTAAGGCTAAGTTGTCGTTGCATTTCTTTTTGAATTGCTCAAATGCCGCAGTATCATCACTATCGACCCAGCGTGCGGTCGCGACAGAAATTGGCTCATACATCGCGTCCACTTTGTACTCAGCTTTCAACCGATGTACAACAACATCAAACTGAAGCACACCTACCGCACCAACAATCAAATCATTATTAGCTAAAGGCCTGAATACCTGAACGGCGCCCTCTTCAGAGAGCTGTATTAAACCTTTATTCAATTGCTTCGCTTTCAGCGGATCCTTTAAACGAATTCGACGAAATAGCTCGGGCGCGAAATTTGGAATGCCCGTAAATCGGAACTCTTCACCTTCGGTAAACGTATCACCTATCTGAATTGTTCCATGATTATGCAAACCAATAATGTCGCCAGCATAAGCATTCTCGGCATTCTCACGATCTCCAGCCATAAAGGTTACAGCATCTGAAACTCGGACATCTTTACCGATACGAACATGCCGCATCTTCATTCCTTTACTGTATTGACCCGAGCAGATCCTCATGAAAGCAATGCGATCTCGATGCTGAGGATCCATATTCGCCTGGATTTTGAACACAAAACCAGAAAACTTGTTTTCTTCTGCCTCTACCTCACGCACATCAGTTGCACGTCCTTGCGGCTTAGGAGCCCACGAAGTAAGGCCGTCGAGCATGTGATCCACACCAAAATTACCTAACGCCGTGCCGAAATAAACGGGGGTCAATTCGCCAGCTAAGAAGAGCTCTTGATCAAATTCGTGAGAAGCCCCCTGTACTAAATCAATTTCGTCTCGAAGATCTTGAGCATACCCGCCTAGTTTTTCATCAAGCAGTGGGTTATCCAATCCTTCGATAACCTCCGAATCCTGGATTCTGTGCCCTTGACCAGTTTGATATAGCACCGTCTTATCTTCGTAGAGATGATAAACACCCTTAAACTCTTTACCACACCCAATTGGCCACGTGATAGGCGCGCAAGCGATCTTTAGAACATCCTCTACTTCATCCATGAGCTCAATAGGATCACGAATATCCCGATCAAGCTTATTCATAAACGTAACAATCGGCGTATCGCGTAAGCGAGTAACCTCCATCAATTTGATAGTCCGCGCCTCAACACCTTTAGCTGAGTCAATAACCATGAGGCAAGAGTCAACGGCAGTAAGGGTTCGATACGTGTCTTCTGAGAAATCCTCGTGTCCAGGCGTATCTAGCAGATTTACTAAGCAGTCATTAAACGGGAACTGCATAACAGAAGTCGTGACAGAAATACCACGTTCCTTTTCCATTTCCATCCAATCTGACTTAGCATGCTGACCACTTTTTTTACCTTTAACTGTGCCCGCCTTTTGAATAGCCTCCCCAAATAGCAACACTTTTTCGGTAATCGTTGTTTTACCAGCATCAGGGTGGGAAATAATCGCGAACGTTCGTCGCTTATCTATTTCTGGAAGGCTCATAATATTCCTAAAGAAAATTTACTATGCATATGCATCCAAACGCATATCCAAGGTCATCAGTACAGCGTCTTCACGCCCATTCGGGGCGGGATAATACCCTTTTCTTAAACCAACTTCATTAAAGCCTTCAGATTGATACAACCCCATAGCCCTATGATTAGATGCGCGAACTTCTAAGAAAAACATAACGCACTTTTTCTCCCGCGCAACACGAATTAAGGATTGTAAAAAAAGACGGCCAAAGCCTTTTCCAGCGTAGCGCGGATCTACACAAATATTAAGTAAATGCGCCTCATCTAAGACATATGAAACAATGGCGTGACCGATGGTGTGCTGACCCGAGATCAAAAGTACGCAATCGTTCTTGTCATTCAAACAGTCTTCGAAATTTTTGCGCGTCCAAGGAATGTCGTAACTCGCGGTCTCGATTTGCATAACCTTTTCTAAATCAGCCTCGACCATATCCCTTAGGCTGATGTCATTATGCGAAGGCCCGTGATACATGCAAAGTTTACTATATGATATCAGCCCATAACTGAGCTTTTAGTAAAGGATTACGGATACAGTCACTTAAAGACACTGAAGAACTTAAGATCATTGAGCCTGCAGTGCATTTAGCGATCGATCTAACGCACCCCTCACTCAAACTCACACCGAGAACGACTGTATTAATCGTCGCGTCGTTAATCATCTTATCGGAGAATTGCTGTAATGCACCGGCTAGCAAACGATCCGTATTAGATGCCTCAGCCTGAAATGAAAAAACAGGCCAACGAAAATTGCCTACAAAATTTAAATCGCTTCGACTTTGAAACCGCGCAATGACCAATGATGTAGCGATAGCAAAATCATTTAATTGAGAATCAGAACCAAAGCTAAGCAATCGGACATCGTCGCTTTGATATACATTTAGAGAAAACACTGAGGGCAAAGCATTAACGAGCGCAAGATCTTCTGCTTTTACTTCAACACCAGGTTCTATACTTGCATTCCGCTCACTTACACTCTCGACCTCTAGCATTTGAGGCGTTGAGTTTGAAATTTCAAGTGACGCACTCTGCTCTTCGAGACTTTCTAGAACGGTCTCCTTTTTTTCTTTAGCAAACTTACTTGCATTAACAGGAAGCTGATCAAGGTCATTAGCCCAGTCAGCTTGATCACTAAAAGTAGGGGATGGAGCAGCATTAAGCAGTTTATGGGCGTACCAGGTTTGCACCCCCATCATATCCAAATAACTAGCTTGCTGCCCCTGACGCGTCACCGCTTATACATCTCCTTGAGGATGCTGTCGCTCGTCAGCACTTTCCATAAGATTCAAAGCATTGATATATGCTTTTGCAGATGCAATAACAATATCAGTATCTGCGCCTAGACCGTTAACAATGCGACCACCACGTTCAACACGAACTGTGACTTCACCTTGCGAGTCTGTACCGCTTGTTATGTTATTAACAGAATACAACTGAAGATTGATGCCTGATTGAGCAAGCTTTTCGATAGCTGAATACGTAGCGTCAACCGGGCCACCACCCTCAGACTCGGCACTTACCTCTTCGCCATCAATTTTCAAGGTAACTTTCGATACGGGACGAACACCTGTTTCAGAAGCAACTGACATACAAACTAGTTCGTATTTTTCTTCCTTAGGTTTACTTACCGAATCACTTACTAACGCATGTAAATCCTCATCAAAGATTTCATGCTTTTTATCAGCTAATTCTTTGAATGCAGCAAATGCAGCATTTAATTCACTTTCAGACTCTAAAGCGATTCCTAATTCTTCTAAACGTGTACGAAACGCGTTACGTCCAGAAAGCTTGCCCAACACCAAACTATTCGTATGCCAGCCCACTGCTTCTGCCTGCATAATTTCGTAGGTTTCGCGATGCTTTAACACGCCGTCTTGGTGAATACCCGACTCATGAGCAAACGCATTAGCACCAACAATCGCCTTATTTGGCTGCACAGGGAAACCTGTAATTGACGATACTAATTTAGAAGCAGGTACAATTTGCGTCGTATCAATTCCAGTCTCTACATCAAACAGGTCAGAACGAGTGCGCACAGCCATCACGACTTCTTCAAGCGATGCGTTGCCCGCACGCTCACCTAAGCCGTTAATTGTACATTCAACCTGACGAGCACCTTGAGCAACTGCAGACAATGAGTTCGCAACCGCCAATCCCAAATCATTGTGGCAGTGAACAGAGAAGATAGCCTTGTCAGAATTTGGAATACGCTGGATCAATTGGCCGATCGTATTGCCATATTGTTCGGGAATCGCATAACCAACTGTGTCAGGAATGTTAATCGTAGATGCGCCCGCATCAATTGCGGCTTCAATGATACGACATAAAAAATCAATCTCTGAACGACCAGCATCTTCGCAAGAAAATTCAACATCATCAGTATGTGAGCGCGCTCGTTTTACTGCGCGAACAGCTTGCTCAATGACAGCATCTGGTTCCATCTGAAGCTTATACTTCATATGAATGGGAGACGTAGCTATAAACGTATGGATACGCGAAGCATTTGCCCCCTTCAGAGCTTCTGCAGCGCGATCGATATCTTTATCTAGCGCTCGAGAAAGACTACATATCCGAGAATCTTTTACCGTATTTGCAATCGCTTGCACAGCACCGAAGTCACCAGGACTTGCAATCGCAAAACCTGCTTCAATAACGTCGACTCTCATTTTTTCTAGCACACGTGCGATGCGAAGCTTTTCCTCTTTTGTCATCGACGCGCCTGGGCTTTGCTCACCATCACGCAAAGTGGTATCAAAAATTACTAACTTGTCTTTGGCTGACATATGCCAAACTCCTAAATTTCGAGATTTATATTCTGTACGCTTGTCGAAGGGGATAAAAATAACTGCCCTACGGCAGATTGAGGGTGAGCACGTCTAAAACTAGAGCGCAGAAAGGGGCAGGTGAATGCTTCGTAAAAATATTCATCACTAATTCATGCAACGACATGACTTAAACCAAAATAACAATGATTAAACCGGTTAGTGACTATAAACTTGCCACATTTATTTTCCAAGTTATTTTGAGCGATTTAGTGACAGATTCCTACAGATCTCGTATTTAGCTAAGCGCGCCTACATAACGGCAACCTTAACCTTTCGTCAGTTTTAGAGAATTATTTTAATTCAGTGCTATTCCCTAATATTAAGAAAATAAATAAGCGACCATACTAATGCTTACGATTTTGTTTATCATCACACTCGCTTTTGTAACCACACTGGTTGTTAAAGTACGCGCCTTATATAAAGCAGACCTGCAAACTAATGACAATAGTTGCCACAAAGAGACACGTACACGACATAGAGAATGGATGCGCGCTAACCGTGTAATGATGAGGAATAATGACGAAACAATTCTCGAATACATCAACTCATTGCTCGACGACAAAAACACCGGACTTAGCCGTAGTTATGCGGCAGCAAATTACAAAGAAAGCATCTCCCAAAAAACATCTTCTAAACCATACCCAACAAGCCCACTAAAATCGCTAACAGACGACACGAAAGATTGGATAATTGTTGAGGAAGATAAAATTCCAGAACTCGTTGAGATAAGAAAACTCCCGCATTCGTATCTTACTGATCAGCCTAGAATTGATAAGCCTCTATCTGTTAATGATATGGATGTGAGCAAAACCAACATCGCAGATACGTAATAACTGTAAATTACAGGCGAGCCTACTCACCTAAATATAACTCTTTCTATGCATACACCAATCGCTAACAATCCACGCAAAAATATTGAACGGTAAGCCGCCTTTAATCAAAGGGTCGCCCTGACAATCTCCCAACGAACGTTCATAGTCAAGTTCTGTCCTCCGTGTGACCGGAATTTCTATGTTTAGCTCTCTACATGTAGGCACGGATTTTCAGACGCTCAAACGCACTACTAAAAGCCGGCATGCTTAGTGCTGATCATCGCTTAAACCTGGATATAACTGCCAACGCAAGCATTATCTATTTGATTCGTTCAATATACTGCTAGATGATTGGGTCTCCACGAAACCTATGGGCACGCAATAAAAAACCCCAGCAGTATGTACTGCTGGGGTTTCGTATTAGAAGCCTGACGATGACCTACTCTCACATGGGACCTCCCACACTACCATCGGCGATGAACCGTTTCACTTCTGAGTTCGGGATGGGATCAGGTGGTTCCAGTTCTCTATGGTCGTCAGGCAAAACTCTGGTTGAAGTAACTTACGGTCGTTACACCAACACTTAATTCTGCTGTTGTCTTTAACAT
>NZ_LWFH01000113.1:0-97828 GCF_001635725.1 Oleiphilus sp. HI0066 | reverse complement strand
TACCTGCTACGTCTATAACACCTTCTACACCGTTTGTTGCTGCATCAAAACAACCAGTACCTGAACGCGCACCACCTGCAGCTAGCGTACAAGTTACCGCATCAGCTGAAGGGTCGATTTGACCAAGGTTCATTTGCGTATTTTCAGTCAACTGAAGTGGCTCAACGATTTGAAGTAGAGCCTGGAAAGTATCAGCGTGAGCCATACCTGCGCCAAGACCTGAAACTAGAGTTGTTGCGATTGCTGCTTTTTTGAATACGTTTTTCATGGATAGTATCTCCGAACACTTATTTAGTTTTGAAATTGCTGAATTAAATTTTTATATCGTGACCTTAGGGCCATCTTGTTTGTCTCTCTTTCGAAAGACCTTTCATATTTACTACTTTCGCACTTACTGCTTGTACTGCTTGCTTCCTGCTCTTAACTGCAAGCTGCTTATATGCAGCTTTAAGCGAGGCTTGTGGCCTCTACAACATCACGATTAGATATTTCGTCACGTTGTAAGCAGCGCGTTTTTTAAAATGTTTTGCATTTCGTTTGCGCTTAATTTCAGCTTAGCTAGATCACAGAACTTGCACGCCGAAAAACAGGCCGTTTTGTAGCGAAGTGTTACAAGGTGTTTGCACAATGTGTCGATACTCGTCCGCGATGTAAAAAACGAACCTTTTTTACACAAGGTTCAGCAACAGATTGCAACAAAGCGCCGATTTATAAATTTTCGACAGACTGAATAATTACTGTTGAATGCAAATCAAGAAGAAGAGACACTGTTCAAAAATAATACTACCGCCCTTTTTAATCGTTTTTCTGAGTAAAGGTTCGACGTTGCAGCTTAAGTCTTTAACAACTTTCTTATTGGTATGTTGTCTTGCTATGTTCAACACAACGGCTAAAGCAGAGGTTACCATTACAGAGATAACCCCCATTCAATTTCCAGACGCGGTCTTAAATCCGAGCAAAACTGCTCGTCTGCGGGTGACATGGAAAGGCCAATTAAGAAATGTAAGAAACACTCAAGTACTTGGCGATGTGTATAATGAGGCGGAATTTCTAGTAACAAGTGATACGAACAATCTTATCACTGTTGATATGACGAGCGTTGGTGACGTGCCGGGCGTCATCCTCAAAACCTTTCAGTTCCGCTATAAAAACGAAACCTACACGAAGTTCCCAGTGACCGGGCTAGCTAACCCAGGGGTAGATGGCGAAATTGTGCAAGTAGGCATGCGAATTCAGTACACTAAGAACACAAGCACGGGAGGCATCACTCCCAGTTACGACATTACAATCACCGAAGAAGAACCGATCGTTGTGCCTTGATCGGCTGACGGGGACCATAATTTCCGAGGTCAGAGTACTTTTACTCCGACCCCAATATTTAATTCATTAATCTATCCAATGACTCATCATTAAGATACAGCGTGCATTTCTGCTTCGCACGCGTCACAGCGGTATATAACAAGGCGCGGGTCAGTAACTCTGGCGCATATGGCGCAAGCAACACACCAACGTGATCATATTCTGAGCCCTGACTTTTATGCACTGTCATCGCATATGCCAGATCGTACTTATCAATCTGCGAGGGCAATACTGTGATGTCGCGTCCTTCCCCACCTCGGTAAAACATCGCAACAAACTGGCTTTCGTGGTTTTGATTTACGTTTTCGATATAAAAACCCACGTCTCCATTGTACAAATCGAGTTTTGGATAATTACGCTCCAACATAATCGGCATACCGTGATACACACCAGTGCGGCTTGATGAAAATCGACTCTGTGCTTTTGTGTGAACGGCCTCGTTGAGCTGATCCGTCCCTAAAGGCCCCTGTCTCGTTGAACAAAGAATTTGGAACTGATCGAAGCATTTTTGCAGTTCAGCCAATGAGGCTTTTGTTTCAGCGAGCTCTACAAAGTCTTGATAATGAGCCATCAACGCACCGAGTTCTTGCTGGGCTCTGCCCTCAACCCAGTGGTACCTAATAGCTTCGTCAGTGTTCGTTGTCAGGAAATGACGCAAAGCCTCTACTGGCTCATCACGAATAAGGCGCGCAACATCCGCTAAAGCACCGTGAAAACGATAGCTCTTTTGCAATGTCACGAGAGGATTGATCTGTTCAGACTCCGATGGTTCAACATTCATATCAAACGGCAGTAGGTGAATTAGCTGCCCTAACTGCTCAGCAGATATGGCATTACGCTTACAGCGTTTTACCCAACGCGCAAAAAAATCGCCAGATTCCACCGCAGGCAACTGATAATGATCACCCAACAGCACTACGCACGTTTGCGGATGCAAAATCGTGCTTAAACGCTCCATTAAAGCTAAATCAATCATTGAAGATTCATCAATTACGAGCACATTTGGAATCGCTGAGGTTTCGAGCTTGCCAAACAAACGTTCGTTATCACTGAGGTAGTCATCGTCATCAAAGTCGCTCATCGACACATCGTTTTCAATCAAATATCGATGAACGGTTTTACCCCGTTTTGGCAGTGCAGAGCGTAAGTGTTGAATCAAGTCTTCTTCAAACGGCAAGCTAGACAATAAAGATTCAGCTTGAGAACTTAGCGACGATGCTAAGCGTTGTGCAGCCTTGCCAGTAGGTGCCAAGCAAACCGTCGATGACGCACGCCTACTTTCTATGCCCTTCTCTATGGCCCTCTCTATGCACTTCTCTGCAGACAAACGCGCTAAGATAATTTTTGCAGCCGTTGTCGTTTTACCCGTACCGGGCCCACCACTCACCAGCACAAGATTTGAAAGAAGTGATTGCGCAACCGCCCAAGCTTGATAATCAATGTCAGTAGAATCTAAGTCAGGAAATAAGGCATTCAATGCCTCCTTACCGCGAGCTAAATCAATAGATTCATTAGGATCCACATCAGAGGATATGTTTGACGATAGTTGATCCGACAACCATCGATCAGTTTTATCACAGAGATTCCAGAGTCGACGCAAATAGAGCTCCGCTTCATCGTTGAGAACTTTAACGAAAACACTTGAGCCCTCGCCTGAAATTAAGATCGATTCGGGCAAGGCTTGCGTCGAAGTCATCAAACTTTGATCACGATGAAACACCGTTAACGATAAATGCTCATCTAGCTCATCGAGCCTGACACACTGTTTGCCAAGGCCTGATGCGTAAGACAAAACTAAAGCTAAATCAAAAACCACTTCGAGCACAGTTGATGGCAGCGCAGAATCACTTGCGCTCAGCACTTCGTTTAATGCTGCGTCTGCCGCATAAAAATCAATCCACGACACCAACGACTCGCCGCGACGTAAACTCTGCTTTAAGAAACGTATACGCTGAGAAATGTTTGATGGAAGACTCATTGAGCACCTCCATCAGTAAAAAGCTGATCTAAACCTTCAATCAAACTCTGTTCTGGCTTTATAAAGTAAACGCCCGCTGGGTTATCTCCATCTGCGTCTAAACCAAGTCCTCTTAAAAACAAATACACTACACCACCAAAATGTGCCTGATAGCTATAAGCATTTCCCATTCGTGCTTTTAACAGACGATGAATGGCTAAGCTATACAGCAGGTATTGCACATCATAACGATGCTCATTGATCGCTGCTTCTAGTTTGTCGTGCGTATAGTTGTCTGCGCTAAAACCAAGATGATTCGATTTATAATCCAGCACAAAATAAGCGTCTTGCGCTCGGAACAATAAGTCGATCGCCCCTTTAATATGCCCTTCGAATGCTTCAAAACTCAAAGCGTCTGCATTCGGATTGTACTGACGAAGTAGCGAATTAAAGTTCGACAAAGAGAAATCATCTACCGAGAAATAAAACTTGGCTTCAACGCGATAATCGTTTTCGTCTAATTGTGCTAAAGCAATTGATGCTCCAGAAGCGCTGCCGATTTCTATCAGCGGCAGCGCAAGCACTTGTTGAACCCATTGCTCGAGATAAGCCGCCCATGCTTGTTCATGCCGCTCTGGCACTAAGGCATACTGCTGCAACAAATTACAGATGTGCTCTTCTAAATTAGTGGCTGGGACATTGGTGTTTAGCTCGCCCGTTGCGAATTCAATATCCTCGAATAAGCGGTGCAAGAAAGTACCTGCCTGACTACCCTTGGGGAAATTCATAATATCAATCGCGTTAGCTGGCGGGGCTTCGCCGAGATCATCCATTGATCGATGAGTATGCTCACTATGCGGGTTTAGTGCTCTGTGCTCATTAAGCAATCCGGTAAAGCTTTGGACCTTCCATGATTGTTTTAATTGAGGAGCGAATAACTCGTCTGAGAGCTCAGAAGCCGATTGAGAACTTTGATCAATCAACAATCGACTCGAGCGATTGAGCGCGTGTACTTCTTCAAACGTGAGATATTGATATGAAGTAGAAAAATCAGTGTGCTTCGTAAAACGAGAGATTGCGTCTTGCAGCCATCCTTTTTCAAGATCATCGGATAACTGGCCCTGTGATAACAAATAACCAAGCGCAGTGGAGTACATTTTGGGCGATCGACTCCCACTAAACTCCGCGGTGCCGATATAACAATGATATTGTGCGCGCGTTAAAGCGACATATAGTAAACGCATTTCTTCCGCTAAACGCTCTCGATCAGCCGCTGTTTGCTGTTGCTCGTTCGGCTCTAATGCTAAACATAAGCGTCCAGCCTCATCATAGAACCAAGCCTGTTGCGCATCTCTTGTCGTAAACAGAAACGGTAAAAACACAATTGGGTATTCCAAGCCCTTTGACTTATGAATCGTCACGATACGAACCAAGGCCTCGTCGCTTTCTAAACGAAGCTGATGCGTCGCGAGTTTTTCGGCTGATGGCTGCGCAGTCTGCCCAATGCACTGCCAATACCAACGTAACAAGGCGCTTTCTGATCGCAATGTGCGTGCTTTTTCTTGTAAAAGTTCAGCTAACTGACTGATGTTAGTTAGGCTGCGCTCCCAATCTAGCGTTACAGTGTCCTGTGACGTCGC
Organism: Oleiphilus sp. HI0066; assembly: GCF_001635725.1. Taxonomy (NCBI): domain Bacteria; kingdom Pseudomonadati; phylum Pseudomonadota; class Gammaproteobacteria; order Oceanospirillales; family Oleiphilaceae; genus Oleiphilus; species Oleiphilus sp. HI0066. The sequence continues at coordinate 92,872 of NZ_LWFH01000113.1, read as the reverse complement.
CGCGTTATGCCAATGCTTTAGAATTGAAAACTCATCAATGGCTAAGCGCACCATGCTAAGCACACCAAAACGCTGCCAATGATGTTGTAGATTCTGAAAACGGTCTACCCATGTCTGTAAAGCAAACTCATCCTCTGTGATGCGAGACAGCTCGGCATCTGTTACCTGCCAAAATGGATCTTGCAGTACAGAACGTATCGCGCGCTTCTTTGTTGGGTTTTGCGCTGCCTCTAACAAAAATGCCAAAGACATAGCCTCCGCACTTTCAAACACAGAAGCATCGTCATCAAAGCAAGACTTAACACCGACCTGCGCTAGCACCTGCTTCACTTGTCGCGCTTCATTTTTAGTGCGCACAAGTATCGCTAAGTCAGAGCTATTCAGTCCTAGCGTTTTATCATTGAGTACTTCGCATACTTGCGAAGCCAACAACAAGCTTAAGCTATCCGATATATCAGCCTTTGATAAAGCCTTCCCCTCTTCATCAAATGCCTCAACTTCAGAATATCGTAAGGCACTGCCAAAAGGTGTTTCTGACGAGCCCTTTGCGGCATCGACATGAATATAGGGAATCTCTTTTTCAAGAAATGGATTGCTATGTGCACCAAACAAGGCATTTAAACTGGACACCATTTCTGTCGATGAACGCCAGTTCTTATCCATGGTAAATACACTGCCGAGCTCAGCGTTTTCTACATCATGCTTCGCACGCAGATAGGTCGCCATATCACCACCACGAAAACCATAAATCGCTTGTTTTGGGTCGCCGATTAATACAAGTGATGGAGCAATATCTAAATCATTGTTCGTGCACTCTGTGCCGAATAAGCGAGAAAATATAGGGTACTGATTCGCGTCGGTATCTTGGAATTCATCAATCAAAGCTACCTGATATTGCTTGCGCAAACTAAGCGTTAATTTCTTCGCTAGATGCTCATCATCTGTCGCCTGCTTGAGCTGCAAAATAAGATCATCAAAATCGAGTATTTGTTCAGAACGTTTGCGCGCCTCAAATATCTCATTTATCTGCTTAAACACTGCCTGAACAAATATTGGTTTCGGGTCTGCGGGTTCGTTTACAAAGTGTTTTTCTAGAAATACAAAAAAAGCATGCTCGGGTGGTTGCTTGCCCTTTTTCGTTTCACTAGGAAGATGACTTTCGAAGAATTTATCAAACTTAAGGGAGCTATCTGGCAGACCACTCGCACTATCTTCCGCCCAAGATCTAATTTTATTTAGCCAAGTTAATTTGTTGTTGAGACGAGTGAGGTCAGACTCCCCGACTAACTTCGTCGCATCATCAATATGCACCAGAACTAAGGTTTTTAAATCTTCAACCCACTGTTCTATTTGCGCATAATCATCTTGCCATTGACGTATGGGAGATAGTCCATCGTCATCAAAACTCACTGCTGGATAGATACGTTCTGGAATACGCGAGCTGAACACAGAAAGTGCCGACAGTAATGTAGCTGGGTTACCCCAATTGTTTAGCACATAGCGCAACACGCTTGGCTTCAGTTTTAAAATTTCACTACGCCAAACATCCTGACAAACCTCTAAACGCATTGGCTTAAGGTCTTCTTTAAGCTCTTGGTTCGAAGGAACATTCAAAAGCACTGAATTGTCGCGCCCGACCTTTTGACAGAAACCGTGAATCGTATGAATCTCGGCAAGATCGATACTCTGTTCGGCGATTTTTAAAGCCAATAAGCTTTGGTTTAGATTATCCAAGCGGCCAATAATATTGCGCGCTAAAGCGTCAGGAATAAGCGACTCTAATTGCGCAGCATCTATATCTGATCTGCTCTCACTTACTGCTTCACTACTGCCATCACTATCGACTTCCAGCTCATCATAAAACTCAATTAAACGCTCAAGATACTTAATGTACTGAACAATATTCGCCCGCACCCGAACACGGAGTTCTTGTGTCGCGGCATCGGTAAACGTCACTATCAAGATCTGCTCTATCTGATAGTTTTTCTCGAGAATGTAACGCAGAACCAAATTCGACAAGGCATAGGTTTTACCCGTGCCTGCACTCGCTTCAATTAAGGTAAGTCCCTCTAAAGGAAAGGTATTTAGATCTAGTGTTTCTGGCGCTAATGAGTTCATTGGAGTCTCATTCATTATCGATCCTCCTCTACCGTAATACGTTCAACGTCATCATTGGCCGCAATGTCAGAATCATCATCTTTCTTTTTGCTACGAGATTTTTTAACCGGCGCATGACGCAGAATTTGCTGCATCAACACATACTCATCTGGCTCTGGAATAAATTTGCCTAGCTCTGTGTCCTCACTCAACTCACCTAAACGATTCCATACCAACGCAGACTCATTACCGAGCTCGCATTCGTTATAAGCTTTTTCGGAACTATCAAAATACGCAAACGCTAGCTTGTAAGCCTGCTCAGGAAGAAACGGCAATGGGCTATTTGAGAATTGCACAAGGCATTGCACAAGCTCGCTCAAGTAGGTGCCAGCTTGCTCCGCAGTTAAGGCTGGGAACACAATTTGGCCCTTACGCCAGATGTTCGTTGTTTTTAGGGGAAGACTGGTCGGATTATTTTCAGCGCTAGCTTTATTCTTAGAAACGTCGTTGCCTGAATGCACATGTGCATTCCAAGCCACGTGTTTTGCCCAAGCACCGAATATCCATTTATGACAGTACTTTCCAAATCGCACATCGATGGCAGTCTCGGGGGCTAAGAACACATCTCCCTGCATTGAGCTGCCAGTTAGGTTTTCCGGTAACGTTAACTCAAATGAATAAGGAATAACTTTGCTAGCCTCAGCGTCGCATGAAGCCTTAGCAATGCGCTCGATAAAATTTCCATAACTAGATTTGAGACTGTCGAGTTTTAACTCAGCAACTAAGCCTTGTGGTAGTCGTCCAAGCAAGGCCAATTCTTTTTGTTTACGTGCTTCATCCTCTGCTCGATCGTGTAGCCAAAATGGCGCTAGCTCTTGCGCCACTTTATAAGCGTCTAAGCCAAACAAATCAAAGGGCTCGATTGCTTCCACCACCTCCTCAGCGTACGTCTTTGTAAGGCCTAACTGTGTACGATAGTAATGCAGTAAAGGGCTTGCAAAAGCTTGTTCCCAATCGCGTAAAGTGCAGTGGCCTGCGTCTTTTATTTGCGCAATAAATCTCGAAGCACTAGGTTCTGGTGACGCATCAACGTTCACATCACTGGTTTGTGGCGTGCTAAACATATCAATTTGTTCGGCCGCCTCATCCAAGATAATCGGAGCAATTTGGTCAGCAGATTCAAGGTACAACGATCGCCAAAGATTAGAGAAGCTGGGTGTCTCCGAAGTACTTTCAAAATACGAACGATGGAAAGGTTGAAGCCGATGCTCAAGGCTCAAGGCGTTTAAAAATTGCTCTTCACTTTGTTCTGAACCATCTGTAAACGTACGTACAAGTGCATCCTGTAATTCACTTACCAAAACCGATGGGAAGCGTTCGCTATTATCTTTCGCATGCTTGCCCTGATACGAAATATACAAACGATCTTGCGCAGCCAATATGGCCTCTAAAAACATATAGCGATCATCAAAACGGCGAGATCGATCTCCACGACGTTTAGGATATTGCGCAATTAAGTCGAAGCTTTGATTTAAATCATGCCGCGGATATTCACCCTCATTCATACCGAGCAAACACACCAAACGAAACGGAACAGTACGCATTGGCATCAAGTTGCAGAAGTTCATGCGCCCAGCCAGAAAACGCTGACTCACTTTCTCTTTATCAAGTTCAGTTTGAAGGATTCCGCGAATAATCGAGAACGGAATAGTCTGATCAAATTGGGTCAACATGACTTGCTCGCGGCAGCTATCTAAGGCGCGATCGATTAAGCGCTGTACTGACTCGTCTACGATATTCAAATCAAACCATTGTTGCCAAATAGCTTGAACTCGATTTATCCATATCATCGTTGGCTGTTTCCCAGAAAGCACTGACATACAGTCTTCAATCAAATCAATAATACTTGCTAGCATGCCCACTAAGTCTTGCGACTCACGTGTTCTTAGCGAAATCGGGACAAAGTCTTGCTCTACTTTCAACGCGGGCATATCACCTAGGAGATATGATTTGAGCGCACGCTGAATACCTTGCAACCAAGTATTATTGCTACCTGTTTGCTCACCACCAGACACTTGATCTCTATGTTTTTCAGACAAACCCCAACGCACATTTAAGGAACCTACCAAATGCTGCAAGCATTCTAATTGAGCATCATCCATCTCAAAGCGCGAACGCACGGCTTCGACGCTCATTAACTCTAAGAACTCATCAACGCCAAGTCGTGATTGATCAAAACTAAGCACTTTAATCAAAGACTCTAAAAGTGGCTGCTCGAAACTTAATGCATGATCAGATATGCCATACTGAATACGTTGGGTTTGGCCCGCTTTATTTTTTATCGGCTCGCCAAATACGGCATGCACTAAGGGCCCATATGACTGAATGTCAGGGGCCATTACGATGACGTCTTTGGAACTTAAGCTCGAGTCTTTATCAAAAGCGCTTAATAGATAGTCACGCAGACTTTCAAGTTCACGCAGCTTTGAATGACAGCTCGCAAACCGAATAGATTCATCATCTGAATCAAATTCGTGAGCATTGATTTGTCCATGCAATAAATCGTTTTTTAGCAAACATAGCGCCGAATGAGCATCATTCTCGGTATAAAAATCGGCATCAAATTCAGTTAAGCCGCTCTCTTCATCGTATTGATATAACTCCGCTAAATAGTTCTTCCCTAGCTGGCCGAGTGAAGCAAGAAGCGGGTGCCGATCTTCGACTTGTCCAATCGCGCCACCTTCGTTACCTATGACAGCCGACTGTTCGACCTTCATTTGTTCTTTTAGCGCATTCTTTTCAGACACAATATCTGCCCAATACGCTCTGCTCGGATTCTGAAATAAAAAATGGATATCGATGTGTTTCCCGAGCGCCAAAAACAATGGTAGCCATTGAGGAGGAATAGCCGCTAAACCAAAGATAAATAACCGTTTGGGAAGTGCTGCTTTACCTACACTGCTTTGTGCAAGATGTCTAGTTAAAGACTGCAGTTGTGCGGAACGATGATGTCGCTGATCTACGGGGATACCTGGATATAAATTCAACCAAAGTGAGCGTTGCCACGCTTCATCGCTTTCTTTGTTAATGCCACTACCAAAGTTTTTATCATTATCGATAAAACCACCCTGCTCCCAAGCATCAATCCAATCAGGCCGATAGTTTTGATAAGCATCAAAATTATCAGCGAGCAATTCACTCACCTGAAACAATATTGCTGGACTGAGTTCTGTTTGCTCGGATTCAGACCTACTTTCACGTGCAACAAGCGCTTGAATGTATTGGCGCACAGGCTGGAATTCATCGCGTTCAATTAAGTCGGGTAATTGCCGAAAAATCTCCCAACGCAGATTACTCTTCTCGAAGTGTTGAACGCTGTTTTGCTCTACAGCACCGGTGCCATCCTCTTCACCAGTAATATCTAGCTTATCCATCAAACTCCATAAAAACGCGCCGGGCATCATGCTGTCGATCATGCATGAGACACCCTGATTTGCAGAAATCTGCTGATTCAACCACACGCCCATACCATGACTCTGGGTAAGAATGATGTCGGACTCAAATGGGTCCGCGAGCGGATCTGCCCGCATAATCTCAGCAAGCACAGTCGCCAAGTTCGCAGTTTTGTTAGAGGGGTAAAGATAGAGCATGACAGTCCTTGCCGAATTGAACAGTCAGTATAACGAGATTGGACTGAAGTGTTCTATATCGAAGCAAAGGCGTAATGAGAAGTTAAGAAATGAGTGCCAACTTGCCTACTGCTTTTAGACAAAAGCAGAAGTACTTCGAGCTAAGCGATTAGAAATTCAATGGCAGGCCTATCACCTGCAGCCCCATTAATATATTCCCTTTAAAAAGCGCCCTAAATCTCCTTTTAGCAGAGCGCCCTAATTGTTATATTTAAACTAGCTACACTCATCGCAACAAAGGATTGCTCGCTCTATGAATATCGTTCTTGAATACCTTTTCTCTGTCCAAGCGGCTGTACTAGTCGCCATCCTTATTGTCTTAAAATTAGGCATCAAATTTGTACCTCAGAACAGAGCTTACATCGTCGAGCGCTTTGGTAAGTATAATCGAACGATCGAAGCTGGTATCAATATGATTGTACCATTTATAGATAGTGTAGCGCATGATCGCTCATTGAAAGAGCAGGCTGTTGACGTTCCTAGCCAAGGCGCTATCACCAAAGACAATATCTCTCTGACGGTAGATGGTGTGCTGTATTTTAGAGTACTCGATCCTTATAAGGCGTCTTATGGTGTTGAAGATTATGCCTTTGCGGTGACCCAACTTGCGCAAACCACGATGCGTTCAGAGATCGGTAAGATAGAGCTCGATAAAACATTTGAGGAACGTGATCAACTCAATGCCAATATCGTCAACTCTATTAACCAAGCGGCTGAGCCGTGGGGTGTTCAGGTTTTACGCTACGAGATAAAAGACATTGTTCCTCCACAAAGCGTGATGTCGAGTATGGAAGCGCAAATGCGTGCCGAACGTGAGCGCCGCGCTAAAATTCTAGAGTCGGAAGGTGATCGACAAGCGGAAATCAACCGTGCTGAAGGTGAGAAAAGAGCACAGGTTCTTGCTGCAGAAGCGGAAAAACAACAACAGATCTTAACTGCCGAAGGTGAAGCGCAAGCGATTATTCGCGTAGCCGAAGCGCAGGCTGCGGCTTTGCAAAAAATTGGTAATATCGCCGTCACCAATGAAGGCAGCTCAGCTATTCAATTAGAATTGGCGCAAAAAGCAATCGCAGCAAAAGAGGCGATTGCCAAAGAATCTTCTGTGGTATTGTTACCCGATGGGAATACAGAAGCGGCTTCTGTCGTTGCTCAAGTTCTGTCTATCGCGGATTCTTTGAAAAAGTAAGAGACTTCAATGCCTGAACTATTTACGAGTTTGCCAACATTATTATCTTTTGTTGGCGTTGCGCTGATCATCATAGAAATATTGGTACTGGGTTTCAGTAGTATTTTCCTGATTTTCGTGGCTGTTGCATGTTTTACTACGGCTGTATTAATGTCGATCGGTCTGTTTGAGCATTCGATTTTGAACGCCTCTGTCTCTGTCGCGATCTTCTCCTTTGTTTGGGCCTTATTTCTGTGGAAACCATTGAGAAAGTTGCAGCAACGTCAGCAAAGTCCTGAAGATCAGCCGAATAGTTTTAGTGGCGTTACGTTCTTCCTTTCTGAAGACTTGGCCCCAAGTACTTTTATAGTGCAAGAGTACAGTGGTATTAATTGGCAAGTATTCTTGACCCCAGATCAGTCTCAAGTTCTTGGGAAAGGAACGGAAGTTCAAGTGGTTAAATCAGAGGTCGGGAAGATGTACGTGAAGGCTATTACTCGCTAGTTTCTTTCGCCGCTTGCTGATGCTTGGAAAATGAAACGGATATATAAACTTCCATCCCCACTGTTGTACCGGACAGTGAAGCGTGTTCTCAATGCCCGAAAATAGACATTAGGCGACCTTGGTTCAGTTCCCTTGCCTATGCCTGCTTCAATAGGAAAGTAGAAATCATCGAAAGCTCTTTACTCACATAAGTCTTAGGTAATCAAAGCGCTATTGAGCGTGCTTGTTTAAACCACGCAAGGAAGTGAATTGTGCTCGTTTAGCACCCGAGGGAACATGAAAAATCGAATGAAATCAAAGTTTTGAGTTATTCTGTGGGTTACATACGAGACCCCTCACTATTTCTACATACGTGACCCCTCATATGTGTGATAAAGAAATGAGCGAGATTCGAGTTTTTTCTTTTAAAAACATCGTAGTATATGGGAAAGGAAAGAGACTACCTGTCATACATATGAGGGGGGGCTCACTATACAAATGTTAAATGCCAAGGAGGCACCGTGTATAAATCAGAGTTCGAAAAGGCAGTATTGAGAACAAAAGAGTTTAATTTGATATGTCCGGAAATCATATTTTCTGAGGGCGTACTGCTTACCCATGAGAAAATGCAAAAGTTTCCTTATGTATTGAGAGATACAGTTGGTGAAATTGGTGTTGAAGAAGTTGTGGCTCAATGCCTATCAATTCACTACCGGTTGGCTGATGTAATAGCAGAGTTATTTGATACAGCATGCTATTTTACAATCGGGTATGTAGAAACCGTTGAGCGCTTAATGTTCCATCAAAGCGAACAGGATCTTAAAACAGTATTACAATCAGGGGTCAATGGTTCATCTTTAAATATACATGCTTGGTTAACATTGCCCACTATGGAGATTATGGATTTTTCGTTACCTACCAGCTATGCAATCTTGAACAAGAAGGAAGAAGGTATTGGCGGCTTAATCGCGACCCATGCAGATACCCTTACTGGCGGCATGAAATATCATCCAATGTTGGTTGGCGAGGATTTTCTACGTAAATCTGGTGGGCTAGTTGAGTTCGGCATTTAACAAGCGCTGTTGGCGGACTGGTCTTCCGCTGCGCTCCAAACCAGCCTCAAATGCGGGCGTTAGAATTCACTGAAGAAATATAGTATGGACGAGAAACTACAAGATATATTCTCAAATATTAATGATTGGTTGAAGTTTGCCGAGGCAAAATCAGCAACACTCATTGCTTGCAATGGTGCTCTCATTTTCGGAATAAGCAGGCTTATAAACTCTTACGAGCCAAAAGGTGCATGCCTGATATATTTGATTGTGGTAGCAGTACTCTGCGTGTTGTCCATATCAATTTGCTTTCTCTCGATTATCCCCTCGCTTTCCATGCCTTGGGAGAAAAAACCAAGTGGAGTTAGCGACAAAGACAATCTGATGTATTTTTCTGATATTGCTAAATATACGCCATTGGCTTACTTAAACGTTTTGAAGACTAAATTGGAATTGAAGGATTTCGAGGTTACTGGATATCAGAAAGATTTATCTAACCAAATAATTATCAACTCAGTTATAGCTGATAGAAAATATCGAGCTTTTCAAAAAGCTATTTGGCTGACATTGGCGGCTGTAATATCTCCTGTGTTAGCACTTTTAATTTATCTATTTAGGGCGAAGTAATGAAGGAAGGGATTGTTTCAAAGGTAAAAGAGATTATTGATAACGCTTTTGAAGTTACGGATATTATTGATGTGCCTGACATTGACGATACTCGCCTGACATTTGGTAATAAAGGCCTTAGGTTTGAAGCAACAACACTTTATATTGATATGAGGGGCTCGACTTCGGTTCTAAATAATCACAACAGAACTACTGTTGCAAAGATACATAAAGCTTATTTCCACACAATCGTGACTGTCGCTAAAAGCCTAGGTGGTGAGGTAAGAAGCTTTAATGGCGATGGAATGCTGGTCTTTTTTCAAGGCACATCAAAAATCACATTAAGTAATGCTGTTGAGTCTGCCATGAAGATGAAATGGCTATTGTCATCTTCAGACTCCGAAGTAAAGAAGAAAATGGAGAAGTTCTCATCCGTTGATTTTGGCATAGGCATTGATGACGGAAAAATTGTTTGTGCAAAAGTTGGTATAGCTGGTGCAAATAATAGAGATTTGGTATGGGTTGGCAATGCAGTTAATAAGTCCGTAAAGGTTGGAGACAAATTGCATGGCAACATTGGCATATCCTCTTATGTATATGCCAATTTGCAAGATCGAGTAAAATACGCGATAGAGAAAGATATGTGGGGTAATGAGGTTCAAAAGGATATGTGGCAGTCAGCCTATTTTGAATACAATGGGAAGCAAGAGCTCTACTACTACACCACATACCATTGGAAAGTGAACTAATTCTAACAAGCGCATGTTGCCTGACTGGTTTTCCGCTGCGCTCCAAACCAGCCTCAAATGCGGGCGTTCATGTCTGCTTGCTAAATAAACCTGCCCAAATAAAGCCTGATATTTCTCCCAACTTGATGTCCGCAATTGTCTATTTGCGAATGGAAAACCAATGTCCGCTTTTCATTCTTTCCAGTCTATATCGGTGGCTTTAGATACTGAAGCAAAGAATCACGCCGCCTCTATATCAAACGGTGAAACATGAAGTGCATCTTTGTTCTGTCTCGCCAGCCACAGATCATAGGCGTTTTGTAGACGCAGCCAATGGTCTGCAGAAGGCTTTCCAAAAGCTAGCTCTAGCCTTACTGCCATTTCTGGCGTTAAAGATCCGCGTGCATTTAGAACCTTAGATAAAGTTTTTCGGCTCACATCTAGATGACTTGCCACGTCTGTTATCGTTAATCCAAGAGATTCGATAACGAGTTCTTTTAATACCTCACCGGGGTGAGCGGGATTAAACATAGACATTAGTGGTAATCCTCGTAATTCACGATCTCAACATCACGGCCATCAAAGCGATAAGTCACTCGCCAGTTGCCACTTACTCTTACTGACCACACACCCTTACGCGCACCTTTTAACGGGTGCATATGCAGACCGGGCAAATCCATATCATCGGGACATTCAGCCTGATCAAGGTTAGTCAGAATCAAACGAAGCTTCTTCTCATGTTTTTTCTGGATGCCGGAGGTACTTCCAGAGTCATAAAACTTCTGAAGCCCTTTGTGGAGGAAGCTTTTAATCATGGCGCAAGTGTAACCCAAAAGGTTTCAGCATGCCAAACTTTAGTATTGTCCATAATGTTTCTCGTGCTTGATCGATAAGGCACATTAATGAACGAAGTTTTGGAGGTAAGTTATGTATTTCTCTGAGAAAAAATCGAAACGCGAACCTTGGAACAAAGGGAAACTGGTAGGCCAAAAACTACCATTGAAACAAGAGCACATATGGGCAATCAGAACACGGCTGGAGATGGCTGGAAAACTAAGAGACTTAGCGTTATTTAACTTGGCTTTAGACAGCAAACTACGCGGATGCGACTTGGTTAAACTCATGGTTCGAGATATCGCCCGTAATTCCGAAGTGATGGTTAGAGCGCAAGTCATCCAACAAAAGACACAACATCCAGTCGTTTTTGAAATCACAAGAAAGACCCGAGAGACAATAGCGAACTGGATTGAAAGTCGTTCGCTAAGCTCCCTAGAGTATCTATTTCCTAGCAGATCAAAATTAGGAGGACATATTACAACTCGTCATTATGGCCGTATCGTAAAAAGCTGGGTGACTAGCATAGATCTCGATCCAAGCGCATACGGCACTCATAGTATGCGCCGTACTAAAGCGTCAATAATATACAAGCAAACTAAAAATCTACGCGCAGTTCAAATACTACTTGGCCATACGAGCCTTGAAAGTACAGTCAGATACTTAGGCGTTGAAGTTGATGACGCATTAGAGCTTGCGCAGAACATAGAGATCTAAATCCCCTCATTCCACAGGGCTATTTGCGGGTAGCCCTTTCTAACCCGATACTGAGTCAGGTCTGATCGAGATGCTGGACATAAGAAGCTCTTTCAACTCATCTTGGATGACTAACCAAAGTGTCTCATAGCTTAGAGAAAAACAAGTATGTAAAGACTACTATCGCTGCCACTGTTACTAAGCGTGTAAAAAATGCACATCTACCTTTAGCGGTCTCGTCAAAATCGCTGTATACCGGAGGTACTTTTTCGAACCCAAAACTTACATAGTAACCTTTGTTCAAAATGATTCCCCAAGCTGGGTAAATTACTGTACATAAAAGAAAAAAGACTCTAAATAGAAAGGACTTTAATTCAAAATCTAGGTACGAACGATAGAAGAAACTAGTTAATACGATGGTTGCTAAGAGTAAGAATAGTCCGTTGCGAAATTTTGGCGTGAAATTCATATTACAAACGAAATGTTAATTAAGATGGCTGACTCTGCGATGGATCGTTTAGTCTGACTTTTGGAGCAATCGTTTATAGTTTTGTTGGATAATTTCATTGTTTTTTTAGGCTTTTGAAATATAAGAGGTCTGCAGCTAGGACACTAAGGAATACGAGGGGCAAAGTTATCTGTGCGGGATAACCCCTTAGCGAAACTGTATTTCGAATCAATATCGAATCGTTTTCAATGTAATCGAAAGCCAGTACGAAAAACAATAGATTGAAACAGCATAAAATAAGCAGGGTGGAAAAAGATTTACTGCCTTTTGGTGTTTCGTTCACCCTAATTCCTCAATTTGTTGAACACATATTAACGGCAACTGAGTCTACCGAAGTGTTCCTCTTACTTGAATAAGCAGACCTACACGTAAGACTTGAATCAACAGCCGCTTCTGTCTAATTCCGTGCATTGCACTTTAAACCATAGATTGCCGCCTGCGCGGCAATGACGGATTGGAACGAAACTTAAATCCCGTTGAGCACGCAAGCGATTAAGGTGAATTGCTCGCAGAGCAAGAGAAGATGCCCTGGGGTACCGGGTCGCCTTTAGATGAGGGTGAATTGCGAAGCAAGAAAGGCTGGCATGTGCCATCTTAAGACCTTTGGCGAAACAAAGGTCTTAAGGCGCTGTAGGTTGCCACCGACAGGAAAAAAAGAATTAGCCTGTCTTTATCCCAGAAAAACTTTAGTGCACGCTTCTGTGTACGGAATGACGGTGCAGAGACAGACCGTTTCTGCCCAATTCCAAACACCCAGAATTAACTCAGAGCCTCCCTTAAGCCGTTTGCCACCAGCCTAATTCTGAATGTTCGTTTTCTGGCTGATCCCATCCACCGCGAACTAATTCGCCCAGGATTAAATCTGAATCTATTTGTTTCACGAATTGAGCAGCCTTAAGCGCATCGTCTCGGTTAATGTCGACAGCATCATCGTCCTCAGCATTTACATACGCAGATACCGAAGAGACTTTTCTTACGCCCGCCTCTGATGCAATAGCAATCTCAAAACAAACATCGCTACCTTGTATCACATAGCCATGCTCTTTCTCTTGCGTGATAATTTTGTATTCGCTCATATTTTGTTTAATTTCCTAACTCATCTTGATCAGCTAATGAAAAAAGCCCAGTTCCTTTCGGGACTGGGCTTTTTATTTTCAAAGTCTGTCTTAGCTTCTAACTTTCAAGACAGACATTTAGATCACTTACGACAAATCACGACCTTTGCCTGCGGCGATACGCAAACGAAGCGCATTTAGCTTGATAAAGCCATCTGCATCTTTCTGATCGTATGCACCAGCATCATCTTCAAATGTCGCGATGCTTTCGTCGAACAAGGTATCTTCTGACTTACGACCAACAACGATGACGTTGCCTTTGTAAAGTTTCAAACGCACAACACCGTTCACGTAAGTTTGTGTCTCGTCGATCAATGCTTGAAGCGCTTTACGCTCTGGTGACCACCAGTATCCGTTGTATACAAGCTCTGCATACTTAGGCATCACACTGTCTTTAAGGTGCGCAGCTTCTTTGTCTAGCGTGATTGATTCGATCGCACGGTGTGCTTTAAGCATGATGGTGCCACCAGGTGTCTCATAACAACCACGTGACTTCATACCAACATAACGGTTTTCTACGATGTCTAAACGACCAATGCCGTTTGCGCCACCCACTTCATTCAAGTGCGCTAGCACTTCTGCAGGAGTCATCGCTTTCCCGTCAACCTCAGTAATATCACCCTTCTCGTAAGTTAGGTCGATATAGGTTGCTTTATCGGGTGCATTTTCAGGAGATACAGACCAACGCCACATATCTTCTTCTGCTTCTGCCCAAGGATCTTCAAGAATGTCACCTTCGTATGAGATGTGAAGGAGGTTCGCATCCATTGAGTATGGTGATTTACCTTTCTTCGTTTCGATCTCAATACCGTGTTTTTCACAGTAAGCAAGAAGGCTTTCACGGGAGTTAAGATCCCATTCACGCCAAGGCGCAATCACTTGCACACCAGGCTTAAGTGCATATGCACCTAATTCAAAACGAATTTGGTCGTTGCCTTTACCGGTCGCACCGTGAGAGATCGCGTCTGCACCTGTTTCATTCGCAATTTCAATGAGCCGTTTTGCGATAAGGGGCCGAGCAATAGAAGTGCCTAGAAGGTATTCACCTTCATAGATGGTGTTCGCGCGGAACATTGGGTATACGAAATCACGTACAAACTCTTCACGGACATCTTCGATGTAGATTTCTTTAACACCTAGCGCTTCAGCTTTTGCGCGCGCTGGCTCGACTTCTTCACCTTGTCCCAAGTCTGCAGTATAAGTGACTACTTCGCAGTTATATTCTTCTTGTAACCATTTTACGATTACAGAAGTATCTAGGCCGCCAGAATACGCTAACACGACCTTATTTATACTCGACATAAAGGCTCCCAAAACCTGTTATAGATTTTGCTTATATTAAAAAAGGGGTGCGTATTCTACAGAAAGGAGTGATGGAAAAACAACCAAAAACAACAACTTAATTCAGCTCACCCTCAGGATTTTCTTTTGAAGGCAAAGAAAGCTGCTCTCCGCGCACTAAACGAACGGTACTTCGGCGGTTTTTCGCTTTATTTTTTGAGTTTTTATTACCTGCGACGGGATAGCGTTCGCCATGATAGCGAGTCTGTATCATCTCTGAATTGATGCCGCTTTTTGTCAGATAAGCTGTCACCGCTTCGGCACGCATTTTCGATAATCGACGATTATAAATCCTACGCCCCGTTGAATCGGTGTGGCCATCCACATAGACCGCAGTGACGTTGCTGTCGGCGCGAACATAAAGAACCACCATATCTAAACGCGCTTTATCTTCTTTCAGAAGAATCGCTTTGTCTGATTCAAAGTGCACACGAGTTCTCTCGACTTGTCGGAAGTTAACCGGCAGCAAAGATGATATGCAGTCTAAATAAGCTTCATAAACATTGGCAAAGCCGATACTACTTAGGGATAAACGCACTGAGGCATCGCTATACCACGACTGACGCGTGAACGTAGGCATCATTCCTTCTAACAGACCTTTCATTAGATCGTGTGAACGACGACTTTCTACTTTTAAAGGCTTATCGCCTTGCACAACGTCAACATAGCCTAAGTCGCGAATCGCCTGCCCCGGCCTCCAGTCTGAAGCTTCTACGACCAAAGCAGCCTTGCCTGGCTTCATTGGATTGGAATTGGTTTGCGAATAGAAATACAGATCTTCACCGGCCTCATGATAGAAAATGCCTTGGCCATAACGGGGAATATCATGAATCACGCTGCATTCAAAAATACTGGTGGAGATATACCAAGCACTGCGCTCCATAGGAGCAAGGTAACGCAATTCTTGTTCAGCGTAAGTTGCCGAGGAAAGCATTAAACCTAAGAGTATTGATAAATATTTAAACATCTAATTCATCTGTTATTGGGCGCGTTTACGCCGTAATAGGCAATTCTTTGCCGTGGAGATCCCAAATCTCAAATAAGCTCTGTTATACTCGTTTGCGCGAGTGACAGTAGTAAGGGCAAAGCGTGTCAGGATCTAATTCCACAATGCAAGAACATAATAACGATCAAGATAGCAATTCTCATTCCATTTCAGCGAGATTTCGCGGGTTCTTACCAGTTGTTGTCGACGTCGAAACAGCCGGCTTTAACTCTCAAACTGATGCTCTACTTGAAATAGCCGCTGTGATACTAGACATGAATAGTGACGGACAACTGTACTGCAAGGAGACCGTTCATTGTAATGTTGAGCCTTTTAAAGGCGCCAACCTTGAAAAGTCTGCGCTCGAATTCACAGGCATTGATCCCTACTCACCCTACAGAAACGCACAACCTGAAAAGCTCGCGCTCGACAAAATTTTTACGCCAATACGCCGCGCTGTAAAAAATACCGGGTGTACGCGTGCTATTTTAGTTGGCCATAATTCGTCGTTTGATCACAATTTTGTATTTGCTGCTGCAGAACGCACAGGCATCAAACGCAACCCGTTCCACCCTTTCTCAAGCTTCGATACCAACACTCTTTCGGCCTTGGCCTTTGGGCAAACAGTTCTAGCTAAAGCATGCTCTGCCGCCGGAATCGCTTTTGATGGACACGAAGCACACTCTGCAAAATACGACACAGAGAAAACAGCTGAGCTGTTTTGTACCATCATCAATAAATGGTCAAAACTTGGGGGTTGGCCACTTGATCAAAAGATCGGTATTTAAGAGTCTTCGACGCACAAAAAAGCCGAGCAATGCTCGGCTTTTTTATTCCCATATTTAAACAGGAATTACAAAGTGTCTGAGTTCTCAGAAAGGTAAGCTGCAACGCCATCAGGAGAAGCATCCATACCTTTGTCACCTTTGTTCCAACCAGCTGGGCAAACTTCACCGTGCTCTTCGTGGAACTGAAGAGCGTCAACCAAACGGATTAGCTCGTCCATGTTACGACCTAGTGGTAGATCGTTAACGATCTGCGAGCGAACCAAACCTTCTTTGTCAATCAAGAAAGCACCACGGAAAGCAACGCCGCCTTCTGACTCAACGTCGTATGCTTTACAGATGTCGTGCGCCATATCTGCAGCTAATGTGTAACCTACTTGGCCGATACCACCATCATTAACTGGAGTATTACGCCATGCGTTGTGCGTAAAGTGAGAGTCGATAGAAACACCGATCACTTCAACGCCACGCTCTTTGAAGTCAGCCATACGGTGATCAAGAGCGATCAACTCTGATGGACAAACAAACGTGAAGTCTAGCGGGTAGAAGAAAACAAGACCGTACTTGCCTTTGATAGCTTCAGATAGGGTGAACTCGTCTACGATAGAACCGTCGCCAAGAACTGCTGGAACAGTAAAGTCAGGGGCTTGCTTGCCTACTAATACGCTCATTTATTATCTCCAAATGTTGATTGCGTTTTTGATATTTGTCAGAGACGCTTTACGCCTCAAGCGATGTACAAAGTCGACTTATGGTACAACGACTAGGCTGGTTGTCCAATAAGAGATAGCGCTTATTTTTCAGAAACGAAAAAGCCCCTACCAAGGCAGGGGCTTTTTTCTTATACGCTGGATGCTACCAATGAATTCCTCGCATGATCGCAGCAAAGGCCATTTGCTCCGTCGAGACTTTTGGCATATCAGCTTTCTGGTCTTTACCTTGCGCCGCTGCAGAATCTGGGAACATTTTGTAACCCGTATTCATAATAATCTCACCCGCTTTTGGTACGAGAGCATGTAAGACTTGTGCAAAAATACCTAGTCGCGTCGCGATACGCTTCGGACGATGAACGATTGCTTTCGCAATTAAATCTGCTGCATCTTCTGGCGTTAGCGTTGGCACCGAGTCGTAGATCTTAGTTGGACCGATCATTGGCGTTTTTACCAACGGCATGTTGATGGTCGTAAAACTCACATTACTATCTGAGAATTCTGCCGCAGCACATCGCGAGAACGCATCCAATGCTGCCTTCGAGGCTACATACGAAGAGAAACGCGGAGCATTTGTCAAAACACCGATAGATGAGATATTTACAATATGACCTCGTCCCTGCTCAAGCATCTTCGGAGCAAAACCAAGTATCAAGCGAAGCGAGCCGAAGTAATTAAGCTGCATCGTTCTCTCGAAATCGTGGAAACGATCAAACGAAAGGTTTATAGAACGACGAATCGAGCGACCGGCATTATTGATTAAGAAATCAACCGCGCCGTGATCCTTCTCAACTTCAGCAACAAAACGATCACAGTCTTCCATATTCGAAAAATCACATTGGTACGCGTAAACAGTACCGCCGTTTTGCTCAAGCTCGTATTTAACTTCTTCAAGCTTGTCGAGTGTACGCGCTGCGATACAGGTAATCGCACCTGCTTCCGCTAAGACTTTTGCCGTTGCTAAACCAATGCCTGAAGTCGCACCGGTAATGACACATACCTTACCCTCAACCGTGCCACGTAAAGTGCGATCTTTATATAAGTCAGGATCAAGATTACGCTCCCAGAAATCCCAAATCGGTGCGGAATAAGACTTAAGATCTGGACATTCGATACCAGAGTCACGGAGCACTCGCTCTGTTTCACGCGAATCAAATTTGGTTGGATAGTTGATGAACTCCATCGCTGACTCTGGAACACCAAAGTCGTTTAAGAACGCCGAGGTTAAACGTTTAACTGGCGGCAAGTTCTTAACGCCGTTGCGAAGCATTGAAGGGATAAAGTTGAACATTTGCGCATCAATACGCATCGCCATCGTTGGAGCATGACCTGCCTTCGCAAAGATGTTCAAAACTTCACCCAACTTATATGGATCAGGATCTGTTAGATGGAAACACCCGCCATCTTCACCTTCAACATGCGAAATGTACTCTAAAGCATCAACGACAAAATCAACCGGCACGATATTCATTCTGCCGCCTTCAACACCAATCGTTGGCATCCACTGAGGTATTGCACGACGAACTTTTTGAAGCATTTTAAAGAAGTAGTAAGGGCCGTCGATCTTATCAATCTCACCCGTCTTAGAATGACCAACAACCATACCTGGGCGGTATACACGCCATGGCACTTTGCACTCTTCACGCACAATTGCTTCTGAATCATGTTTAGTGCGCAAGTAAGGGTTATTAAGCTTTTGCGCTTCTTTAAACATATCTTCACGGAACACACCACGATACAAACCGGCTGCCGCGATAGAGCTTACGTGATGGAAGCACCCTGCTTTCATTGCTTTTGCAGCAGCAATCGCGTTACGCGTGCCATCAATATTCACTGTTTGCTGCACTTCTTCAGAAGCATATAAATCATAGATCGCTGCAAGATGATAAAAATGGTCAACCTTACCTTTAAGCTCATCCATATCTGCTTTGGCAATACCAAGATTTTTCTTGGTCAGTGTGCCTTTCACAGCAACAACCTGCTTTGATGTTGCACCAATACGCTCAAGCAATGCATCGTATTTATGCATGCTCGACTCTTGCATTAAGAGGTATATAGTCTCGCCACGTGCTAATAACTTTTCTACAAGAAAGCGTCCAATAAAGCCGGTTCCACCGGTAATGAAATAACTCATCGTTTTATCCTTAGGCAGTGATCTCAACACGTATGCTGAGCTAATTCTTAGATTTATTAAAATTTGAGGAACAAAAATGCGCTCAATGATTCCTAATGCAATCAATATAAGTCACGTCCTCATAGAGCAACAACTCCAATTTTTTATAATTCAAATTTTGTTAAACGCACGATCAAACTATAGTAATCACAACCGGATCACTTTTCCGATAACAAGCAGTTGCTAAGCTACGCTCGGCTTTATTCCAGTTTCAAGGAGACCCACTCGGTGATATACCGTACGCTTCTCGCCTTTGGCACACTATTTTTACTCGCGCTCAGCGCAACTTCATCA
Source organism: Oleiphilus sp. HI0066 (assembly GCF_001635725.1). Taxonomy (NCBI): domain Bacteria; kingdom Pseudomonadati; phylum Pseudomonadota; class Gammaproteobacteria; order Oceanospirillales; family Oleiphilaceae; genus Oleiphilus; species Oleiphilus sp. HI0066. The sequence continues at coordinate 73,611 of NZ_LWFH01000113.1, read as the reverse complement.
GCAATTGAACTTAACTTCGATATTGAAAAGAGTCCTAACGACAAACGTGAATATACATCGTTCACTCTCGAGAACAAACTCGACGTTCTAATCATTTCTGACAAAGAAGCGGACAAAGGCGCTGCTTCTCTCGATATTAAAGTGGGAAGTTCACACGACCCAATCGAATTTCCAGGATTGGCGCATTTTCTTGAGCACATGCTCTTTCTCGGGACCCATAAATATCCAGAGCCTGACGCATATCAAAAGTTTATTAGCGAGCATGGGGGCGGTCATAATGCCTACACATCACTTGAACACACTAATTACTTCTTTGATGTGTCCGCCGAATACCTAGAGCCAGCACTCGATCGTTTCTCTCAACAATTCACTGCACCATTGTTTAACGCAGATTATGTGCAACGAGAAGTCAATGCAGTGCACTCAGAATACAGTTCAAAAATCCAAGATGATGGTCGTCGCTACTTAGAAAGTTTCAAAGCCATATTAAATTCCGATCATCCCTACAAAAAATTTGCAGTTGGTAACTTAGAAACCTTAGTTGATAAGCCTGACATTACTCTGCGTGAAGCGCTCTTAGAGTTTTACGACATGCAGTACTCAGCAAACCGAATGAAGCTCACTGTACTTGGCAAAGAAGACCTTGAAACACTATCCAGCTGGGTGGAAGAGAAATTCTCAAGCATCGCGAACAAAAATTTACCTGAACATAAAACCACGACACCATTTTTTAGCGGTGGTTTTTTACCAGCAAAAATTCAAGTCAAAAGTATCAAAGACACACGAAGTATTTCATTAAGCTTCCCTGTTCCGACGTCTCGTCCTTACATCAATACGCAACCTCTTGGATATATTGCCAACCTTATAGGGCATGAAGGAAAAGGCAGCCTGCTTTCCTCTCTTAAAAAGAAGCAGCTTGTTGATACGCTATCTGCTGGCCCTCAGTTCGACACAGATAATCAAGGGATGTTTATCATCTCTATGAGCCTTACCGAGAAAGGCCTAAAGCAACAAGATGAAGTCATCAATGCCGTATTTGCCTACATCAACCTGCTAAAACAAAACGACCTCAATGAAATGTATTTCACTGAACAAAAACAACTGTCAGAAATTGCATTCAAGTTCCAAGAAAAAGTCCCAGCGCTGTCCTACGTCAGAAGCTTGTCCTCAGCACTGCATGAGTTCTCGGCACAGGATATTCTCAGCGCGCCCTACAAGCTAAACAAGTTTGATAAGGAATTAATTAGCGATTACCTACACCTGCTTACATCCGACAATCTTTTAGTTAGCGTAAAAGCAAAAGATCTAGAAACCGATCAAGAAACACAATGGTTTAAGGCGCCCTACTCGGTTAAAAGCCTATCTGTGAGCTTGGTAAATCAACTTAAAAAGGCGGAAGCTAGCAAAGACTTAGCCTTGCCTGAGCCAAACAACTTCATCCCGAGCAACACCGAGCTCAGCAAAGCAGAAAACAACCCGATTCCAGTGCTGCTCTCGGCACCTAAAGGAATGGAATTATGGCACGCGACTGACACAGAATTCGGAACACCAAAATCAACATTCTTTGTCAGCATTCGCTCTCCTCATGCGGTCGATACTGTCGAACACTTGGTTATGACGCAGTTACTCGTTTCGATGCTAACAGATAAACTCGTGGAATTTTCTTATCCCGCTTATCTTGCTGGTTTGAGCTACGACCTATACAAGCACCTTAGAGGTGTTACGCTCAAAATAGCGGGATACAACGATAAGCAAGATGTACTTCTTGAAACGATCTTGAAGAAAATCAAACACAGTGAATTAAGAGATGAGCGCTTTGAAAACATCAAAGAGCGACTGAAAAGATCTCTTGAAAACGAAAAACAAAGAAAGCCATTCCAGCAAGCCATCACAGCGATTCAAGATGACATCCTTAGCCCGTCTTGGAACTCAGAAGAAAAGCTTGTCGCACTTGAAAAGATCTCTATCGAGCAGCTGCGAGAATTTAAAAATCTGTTTTTCTCGACCGTAGATACCGCAGTACTTAGCAACGGTAATGTCGAACAAGATAAAACCGAAAAGATGGCAAAACTTGTTGAAAAACATATTCTCGAGCCCGCTAAGATTCAGAGTGTGGAGCGCGCAAGTGTTCTTAATTTAGAAGGTGAAGAAGACTGGGCTAAAGCGCTAGATATTGACCACCCCGATTCGAGCATGGTGTTTTACATGCAAGGCGAAACTAAAAGCTATTCTGAACGCGCACTGTATTCACTAATGAGCCAGGCAATCGGCAATGACTATTATGCTCAGCTTAGAACCGAGAAACAGCTTGGCTATATCGTGTTCGCAACACCTTACCCATTACTTGAAGTTCCGGGAATAGCGTTCATTGTTCAATCGCCAAGTGCCAGCACAGATCAGTTATTTAATGAAACACGAACATTTCTGAACGCTCAAGTTGACCGTATTAATTCGCTTTCAGAAGAAGAATTCGCTCGTTATAAAAAAGCAGTGATCTCCCGCTTAGAAGAAAAAGAGACCAATATTGGGCAGCGAAGCAATCGATACTGGAGCGAGATAGACAAGAAAGCTGCCAAGTTTGATAGCAAAGAACAAATGATCGATGCGATCGAAGCAATCACTATCGACAACTTTAGATCTTTCTACACAGAGCGTGTAAAGAAAAAAGGTTCAAACTTGATTATGGTAAGCAAGCATCAAACGTCACAAGATGATGCCATCACCCAACTTCAGAAATTACTAAATAAAAAAGAGAGCGCATGGCTCTCTCTTTCAAACTTCGATAAGTAGTATGGTCTAACGATTCAGGCGTTCGTCGATCAAGACATCGACAACGCTTGGGTCTGCCAACGTAGACGTATCACCAAGACTGTCATACTCATTCGCTGCAATTTTTCTCAGAATACGACGCATAATTTTACCTGAACGCGTTTTAGGAAGACCTCCTGAGATCTGGATCAAATCTGGTGTTGCGACAGGGCCAATCTCTTTACGCACCCAATCTTTGAGCTCACTCACAAGTGCAGTAAGATCAGACAAATCAGCATCTGCCATCATCGAAACATAGACGTAGATGCCCTGCCCCTTGATGTCATGCGGAAAACCAACAACCGCCGCTTCAGCAACAGCGCTATGAGCAACAAGCGCGCTCTCTATCTCGGCTGTTCCCATGCGGTGTCCAGAGACATTCAACACATCATCGACTCGACCAGTAATCCAGTAGTACCCATCTGCATCACGTCTAGCTCCATCACCCGTAAAATACATTCCTTCATACGTCGAAAAATAGGTTTGAATAAAGCGCTCATGATCACCGTAGACGGTGCGCATTTGACCAGGCCAACTATCCATTAAGACTAAATTCCCTTCACATTCGCCTTCTAGAATATTGCCTTCGTTATCGACAATCGCAGGTTTCACACCAAACAATGGACGCGTTGCTGAGCCTGGCTTCAAAGTCGTCGCTCCCGGAATAGCGGAGATCAATACGCCGCCGGTTTCCGTTTGCCACCACGTATCAACAATAGGACAACGTTTTTCTCCGACTACTTCGTAGTACCATTCCCAAGCTTCTGGATTAATTGGCTCGCCCACCGAGCCTAAAAGACGAATGCTATCTCGGTTGTAGGATTGAACTTTATCATCACCAGCAGCCATCAACGCACGAATTGCGGTCGGCGCGGTATAAAATACGTTCACCTGATGTTTTTCAACAACCTGCCAGAACCTAGAAGCATCAGGATAATTTGGCACGCCTTCAAACAACACTGTTGTCGCACCATTACACAATGGACCGTACAAAATATAGCTATGCCCAGTAATCCATCCGAAATCCGCGGTACACCAGAAAACTTCGCCCTCGCGATAATCAAATACTTTCTCATGCGTAAAGGACGCGTAAGTAAGATAACCACCAGTAGTATGCAAAACGCCCTTAGGCTTGCCAGTTGAACCAGAGGTATACAGCATAAACAAGGGATCTTCAGCGCTCATCGGTTCAGCGTCACAATAAGCACCCTGACGCTCCATCAACTCATGCATCCATACATCACGACCTTCAACAAATGACACATCGCCACCGGTACGCTGAAGCATAACGACATTCTTCACATGCCCGATATTCCCTACTTCAAAAGCCTCATCCACGTTATTCTTTAATGGAATAGACTTCCCGCCACGAATACCCTCATCAGCCGTAATCAACCATTTAGACTGACCATCTTCAATTCTGGCTGCGAGAGCTTCCGGGGAAAACCCCCCAAAAACAACGGAATGCACGGCACCGATGCGCGCACAGGCCAGCATAGCGATGCCTGTTTCTGGAACCATCGGCATATATAAGGTGACGATATCCCCTTTCTCTACACCTAATTCTTTCAGGCCGTTCGCAAGACGACATACTCTCTCATGCAGCTGTTTGTATGAGATATGTTCAGATTGAGAAGGGTCATCACCTTCATAAATAATCGCAGTTTGATCGCCCTTATCAGCCAAGTGACGGTCTAAACAATTGTAGGACGCGTTCAAGATACCGTCTTCAAACCAACGAATATGCAAATCTTTCGATGCATAAGATACGTCTTTGACTTTGGTAAACGGCTTAAACCAATCGATTCTTTTGGCTTGCTCTGCCCAGAAACTCTCTGGGTCATCAATAGATGCCTTATATAGCTCTAAATATTGGTCTTTGTTAAGCGTTGAAAATTCTTCAAGTTCAGGAGAAACAGGATAAATATGTTGCTCTGTCATGGCGCTTCCTCTTATTTTTGTTAGGCAGCTTGGCAACATTTATAAGAACTTAGCACGGACTAAGTCGCAGCTTTTGCTACAAATGATGCCTAGATAATTTCAGCATCAAAAAGCTACGCTCAGTCCCGAGACGAGTCAACCAATGAGGCGTATTTTATAGACTCGAGTAACGTTTCAAGAGGGACGGTATTAGATGAGCTACGAATTTGCTCAGCCAACTTACTCTGAGAACCAAAACCTTTCTCATCGTAAACACTCTGCTCGGAAGGTTCATCAACACGAATTTCCTCACGATCCAAAGCATCTACTGAACTCGCTGATGGCGCTGGCATGCCAGTTGGCTTCGCCAACTCAAGACGCTCATATTCTGCGAGCAACAAAAGACGATGCTCTTCATTGATAGAGCTAGGCGTTAACGTGCTTAACAAGCCATGCAATAAATCGATTGCAGAATCACCTAACCGATCTCCGTAGGCATAAATACAACTAGAAATCAGTGTCGTGACTTGCTCAGGCGTTGTATTTGGATCGGTAAAGAAACGATTCATGCGAATACGCAGATCAACCCACGCATTTTCAGACTGATCAGAGAGTAATTCCTGACTGTCAGGCTTAGCGGTTTCCGCAGCGATTGTCTGTTTTTGTTTTTTGATCTGCTCTTGAACTTGGCTCAATGACTCTTTGTAGGAGCCAGAATTCAAATCCACAACCATGGCAGGCTTGTCTTCTCGGACACGCATACCATCAGGACGAGAAACGTCAGGACTAGAAACAGGAGGCTCTGGATGCGCAGTAAACGTATTGGTTTGTGCAGCTTCTTCGACTTTCTTTCTAGCAAGCTCTTGAGAACGATCTACAAGCTTTTTCCAATAACTACTAAATGCGAGTTTCGGTACTTTGGGGGCGTTAAATAAGTCATCAACGCGTTCCGCCAAGCGATAAAAACCGCGTGCTGATGGGTCTTCTTTCTGGAAGAGCGCGACAGGACGCTGCAACGCGACCGCACTACGCATGCTTTCGTCCATCCACAAAGCCCCTAGCTGCTCTGTACGTAAACCCAAATACTTCTTAACCGCAGCCTCGAAACGTCGATACACTTTTTCAGATTGTCGCGCATTCGTTGCCATATTTACGATGACTTCGACTTTGCGACGGTATCCACGACGACGCAACACTTTGAGCAAAGAGAACGCGTCCGTTAACGAAGTAGGCTCTGGAGTAATAACGACTGCTGCAACCTGCGATGCTGCAACAAAATGCAGCACTGTGGGAGAAATACCCGCTGCCGTATCAACCAGCAGATAATCGTAATTAGGTTCTAGGGTGCTAATTGAATCAACAAGACGAGATTGCTGTTGCAGATCTAGCTCAACACATTGAGCGAAGCCTGAGGCCCCAGGAATGATATGAATACCCTCGGGACCTTCAAGAACAATATCTTGAATCTCTTTTTCGCCGGTAAACAAATGCTCAAGCGTATAAGCAGGATGGAGACCCAACATCACGTTGATATTGGCTAGCCCAGTGTCTGCGTCAAACAAGCATACTTTCGAGCCATTCTTCGCGAGCGCGATGGCTAAATTTACAGAAACGCTTGTTTTACCAACACCTCCCTTACCGCCGGTAATCGCGAGAACACGAGGCATTGGTTTTTGAGACTTTGACTTATTCAAGTTAATGACGTTCATCGGGCTCGCTTTTCGTTGTTTCAAGCTCAAACGCGAACTAGGCAATATGGCCTATCGGTTGTGCTTTTATCGTTGTATTTCAGTAATTCTAAAGGCTTTGCGGAATCATAAAAAGGATTGACAAGCCACAAAACGCGCGAGCTTTGCTCACAATACGACCAGAAAATTCAAGCATCACATAAAAAAGAACGCGCAAACTTTTAATTTTTAAGGAATATTGTCTAAGCTTAAAAAAAAGCGATAAATCCTATTTTTTTGCGAACATGCCAGTCAATTCACAAAACATTTTAAAAGAACTTGAAGTCAGCAAACTACCTACTCTGCCTAGCATCTTGGCTGACGTATTGGATAGCTGCCAAAACCATGATTCAAGTTTTCAGTCGCTTGCAGAAATCATCGCACGTGATGCGAGCATCTCTGCACGCGTTGTGGCAATGGCCAATTCAACTTTGTATAACCGCGGCACCCCTATTCGTTCTTTAGATCGTGCTTTGCTAGTACTTGGCATCGACACCATTCGAACGATTGTAATCACGGCGTCTATCCACCAGTTTTTTTCAGGTTTAAGCCACGGAAATCATGAGTTTTTAAAAGAGTTCTGGCGACGGTCTTTGAGCTGCGCATTACTCGCCAAATCTCTCGCCATACTCACAAGCTACCCTAAACCAGAAGAAGCCTACTTGACCGGCTTATTACACAACATTGGAGAACTCGTACTCTCAAGAAACTTCAACAAAGAATATTTAACTCTGAGAGAAGAGCAGCCCGACGAAGATAAACGCTTAAAGCATGAGTTGGGTACATTCGGTATTGATCACGCAGAACTTGGTGCACAACTCGCAAACGAATGGGGGCTAAGCCCTTATGCAATCGATGCGATTCGTTATCATCACGCAAACACAGTCGACATTCTGGGCGCTCAGCATTTGGTCAAAATATTGTATACTGCAAGCGCTCTTAGCAATGATGCGCAACAGAGCATGCAGCAGAGTGTTGAAACGACGAACAGCTTATTTGAACTCAACCCATCCCTCATCTCTGAAATCTGTCGAAAAATAGATGAAGAAGTTATCCAAGTAGCTGAGAGCATGGGCGTGCAACTCGACAAACAAGATGATCAAGAAGCACATATATCTTTAGCACGAGCCATTAGAGACCAAAATCTTCAAAACATTTCTCGGGATCTTGTTTCAAAAGCCAAGACAAAAATAGAACTCGCAACCCAAATTCAGCACTCTCTGTCACTACTGCTTGGCACTCGCCAAACGGCACTATTTTGGAACGAAGACAACGAACTTGTTCTTATCGAAGACAGCTACGAAGCACCACTTTGTTTCCCTCTAAATGAGGGCAGTAGTCTTGCGGCGAAATCTGCACTGAGAAATGAAGTGCTCAGCTCAATCGATGATGACTCTGCCTTTGTTGCTGACCAACAAATTCTCCGGTTGCTCGATGCACAGCACATGCTCTGTCTTCCTCTACTCGATGGGGAGCGCATCATCGCAGTCATCGCTACAACATTGCATTCAAATAAGGAAAGACTTCATCCTAATTTCTTAAGCATTCTGATCAGCCAATTTAAGCGCCAATGCATAGATATAGAACAAGCCCACTGCGCAGAAAACACTGATTCTGAAATCAACTCATTAAACGCAAAGGTTCGCGAGATTGCACATGAGGCGAACAACCCTCTTAGCATCATCAATAACTATTTGAGCAGCCTTTCCCTGAAACTCAGCGAAGAAGACGAAGTACAAGAAGAACTACAAGTTCTTAAAGAAGAGCTAGAGCGCGCAAGCCAGATAATCTTTCGATTAAGGGATCTGCAGCAAGATATTACGCACGATGAAGGCGACGCCGACATCAACTTAGAAATCAAAAACCTTCTAACCCTGTACAAAAGTTCACTATTCTTGGCCAAGAGTATCGACAGCGAATACCTGCCAGATAGTAGCCTACGCCCAGTCGACATCAGCCCTGGCAGTCTGCGGCAAATATTAACTAACCTTATGAAGAATGCCGTCGAAGCAATGCCTGAGGGTGGTAAAATCAGTGCTGCTACAAAAAGCAGCATCAACGTCAACGGCCATAGCTTTTGTGAAATAAAAATCACTGACAATGGTCCAGGTATTCCAGAAGAAATACAAAAGAACTTATTTACGCCAGTTTCGACTACCAAAGGAGCAGGCCACTCAGGTTTAGGGTTGAGCATTACGAAAAACCTCGTAACGGAAGCGCGAGGAACAATCACATGTAGAAGTGATGGCAAGGGCACCCAGTTTCAAATATTGCTACCAGAGCAATAAATAAATTCAAACCGCTTAAATAGGAAGCGGTAGAACTGGATAGTTCCACTTTACAAACTACTATAGTGCGAGCGGTTAACAACTAGAATGAAAATCATAAAGTCGAAACAGGTGGCAAACCTGGATATTGAACAGGCAAAAATACTTGTAGTAGATGATGAGTATCGTCTGCTAACAAGCTTGGAGGCACTCCTCGTTGCACAAGGCTTTGATGTCACGACAGCCTTGGGCGGCTTAAATGCATGCGAAGCCTTGAAACAAGATAGCTTCGACTTAGTGTTGCTCGACTTAAACATGCCCGACATTGACGGTCATCAGGTCATGGATTTTGTTGCTGAAAACAACATGGATCCAGCCATTATCGTCGTTAGTGGCGAATCGTCATTCACAGCCGTCAGTAAAGCCCTCCGCCGCGGCGCATATGACTACCTCCGCAAGCCTTACGATTCTGCAGAACTGATCAATACAACACGAAATTGCCTGCAAAAAGTTATGCTTGAGAAAGCCCACCACCAAATGCAGGCACGCTTGCAAAAGTCAGAAGAATTGCATCGTTACATCGTCAATAGCTCACCTGACGTTGTATTTATGCTTGATCGCCAAGGTCGTTTCACCTTCCTTAACCGCAAAGTTGAAACACTGCTTGGCTACAGCAAACAGGATTTATTGGGCAAAAGCTACGAAACTATTATTGAAGCCGAAGATATCGACCGAGCCAACTACATCTTCACGGAACACGGCAAAAAAAGAGATGGCGCTTGGAGTTCTGAACTTCGCCTGAAAGTGAAAAAGAACGAGCACGCTTCACGTCACTTTGAAATTACCTTCTTCCCTATTGAGAGAAAAGTGAAAATCAATGGCGAAGAGTCTCTGCAGGTTGTCGGCACTTATGGCACGGCGCGCGACATAACAGAAAGAAAAGAAGCCGAAGAATTTATTAACTTTCAGGCATATCATGACCTGCTAACACGCTTACCAAATCGCTCACTATTTAAAGATCGACTCAACCTTGCCATGGCGCAAGCCAAACGCAATGACAACCAAGTAGCGGTCATGTTCCTCGATCTTGATCGATTCAAAGTGATTAATGACTCGCTCGGCCATGCAATGGGTGACCGTCTACTGCAAGCCGTATCAATGCGACTGGATAACGTTATTCGTAAATGCGACACCCTTTCACGGTTTGGCGGAGACGAATTTACGCTATTACTACCAAATATAAATAGCGCTGAAGATGCTCGCATTATCGCTAAGAAAGTCATTAACACCCTTAAAGAACCATTTATTCTGGGCGAACACGAAGTATTCGTTGGCGTTAGTATCGGCATTTCTATGTTCCCGACAGCTGGCGACACAGTAGATCAATTGATTCAAAATGCCGATGTAGCGATGTACCACGTGAAATCGCGCGGAAAAGACGGTTACCAGTTCTTTAGCCCTTCAATGGAAGTAGCTGACTCAAACCGCATTAAGCTCGAACGAGAGATTCGCAGAGCATTAGAAAACAACGAATTCAAGGTATTCTACCAACCACAGATTAATGCAAAAACGAACGATGTTATTGGTGTAGAAGCGCTAGTGCGCTGGCAACACCCTACTCGCGGTTTGGTATTCCCGGGTGAGTTCTTGCCTTTGGCAGAAGAAACAAAGCTACTCACGGACATTAGTGAGTGGGTATTAAATTCTGCATGCCAAGAAGTACAAGGCTGGATCAATAACGGACACCCAAACATTCGCCTTTCGGTTAACTTCTCACCCTTGCAGGTCGAGCACCCGCGATTTGTAGATCATTTGCTCGAGACACTTGAAAGAAACAACTTCCCTGCAACAAACCTAGAAGTTGAGATTACCGAAAACGCGATCATGAATGACCTTGATCAGATGACCAAAAAGCTCAATCGCTTATCTGAGCACGGAGTAACCATTGCGATCGATGACTTTGGCACTGGATATTCATCCCTCAATTACTTGCGTAAGTTGCCAATCCACACACTTAAGGTTGATCAAAGCTTTGTAAAAGACATTGAAGAGACAATGGGCGATGCCTGTATTGTTAACGCCATCGTCAATATGGCTCACGGCTTGAAGCTCAATATCGTCGCTGAAGGCGTAGAAACAGAAGTACAACTTCAATATTTGAAAGATTTAGGTTGCCAAGAACTTCAAGGTTTCTATTTCGGAAGAGCAGAACCTGGTGAAGTGATACTTAGTCGACTCGAAAGCCCTCACGCGAAAATTGCCTAGAGCTTTAAGCATTCACCTTACAAACAAAAAAGCGGCTCAATAGCCGCTTTTTTGTTTTCGATGTCCCGCTCTAAATATCAAACTTACTCAAAACAACATGGCTCATTCCGAGTTTCTTTAAGGCAGATTCAAACACCTTATTTTCTGGTACTGCACCCGTGAACATAACAAAGTGCTTATCGTCATTTGATGCCTTATGTGGCAAATCAACCAACAAAGACTCAGCCCTACGCGCAATTGCTTGCGCTGAATCGACAAAGCCCTTTCCTGGCAAAAACGGGGCTATCACATCCTTTAATAGAGGAAAGTGCGTACAACCCAGAACCACAGTATCAACCTGATCATCCGCAATGATTTCTTTTAACTCTCGTTCTATTGCATCCACATCCAAGACCAATCCGTTCAACAAGCGCTCTGCCTGATCCACAAGAACTCTGGAACCGACACGGACAACTTCACAATCGCTCGCAAAGTCATCTATTAACTGTTGAGTGTAAGGACGGGAAACAGTGCCTGGCGTTGCGAGTAATGCAATTTTTTTTGTTTGAGTTAGGGCCGACGCTGGCTTAATGGCTGGCACGACACCGATCACAGGAATTTTAACCAAAGACCGTAAAGCTGGAAGCACCAGCGTGCTTGCGGTGTTACAGGCAATAACGATCAAATCAAATTCGAAACGTTGCTCACTGAACTTTATTAACTGCGACAAACGCTCAATTAAAAAGGCCTCGCCTTTAACCCCATAGGGAAAGCAGGCGTCATCAGCGACATATCTAATCTGAACACCCTCTAGTTGAGACAGAAGAGCTTGGCATATCGACAGCCCTCCTACCCCAGAATCTAGAACTAGTATATTCGCCACATTAATCCTTAAGCATTTGCAATTCGACGCTGACGAAAGCCTAGCATTAAAGCAAAAAAGCAGATCAATACAGGTACTAAGAAGATGTTAATTAACTTCAATTTTGTACCTAGCGCGTCAATATCTTGATCTAGCTGATGTTGAACGTCTCGCAGCTGCTTGCGAATTTTTAACTTCTCTTCTTGGAAGCGAAGTAAAGCTTTATTCTGCTCTTCTGTCAGAGACACCACGTCACCGCCATCACGCATTTGCTCAAGCTCAAACATTTGCTCTTCCGTGGCAATTAATTGCGCCTCTAAGGCTTCTTGTTGCGCCAAGAATCGCTCTTCAGCATCTCGTTGCAAGGCCTCAACGCGCTCAAACGGACGGCTATATCGACCTTGACCCCGAATAGAAATCAGCTCTGACTGGCCCGACAAGTTCTCGACTGAATTCAACAGCAAGCTACCATTGTCAGCCCAAGGGCTAATAATTTGTTGTCCAAAGAAATTCTGCACTTGCACCCATAAGCGATCACTGAGCACATCACTATCTGCGACAATCATGATATTGATATTTTCAGAACTCAGTACAGATGGCTCTAACTTAAGGTCTACGCTACCCTCTCCATCGGCCAACTCTTCAGAAACAGTAATCCCATCAGGAAATGCAGATTCTGCAGAACCACCTACTCTTGCCGCAATGGTATAGCGCTGTTCAGTCGGAACAAAGTCATTCATCAAGGTCGAAGGATCATTCAAGGTCGTCAACACATTCACATCTGCCAAAGCACTTTGTGCAGAACTTTGAATAACAGGAGTAAACACCGTACTCGCACCTTCCGCCGCACTCATCGCACCGACTGAAGAAAGATTAATGCTTTCCAGCCCAAACAAAACAACATCATCTTGCGATAGTGCATTAGGACCAAGGCTCAAAAGCCCTAAATGTCGAGCTGGCTGGCCACCTTGCCCTAGCGACACGACCATTGAGTTTTCGAAATCAGTGATAAATTGTGATTCATCAAATGCAACGCCCCATGACTCGAACAAGGCTGAAATATTGGAGCTCTGAACAGTGGCCATTCCGTTCATCATCGCCATTGTTTCAATGTAAGGGTCAACAAAAACCATCACCTTACCACCAGACAAAGCATATTGATCAATCGCTAGCTGCAAGCGTTGGGATAAATCTTGGGGAGCGATAAGCAGCAGCATATCAACATCTTCGATCGCTTCGGCATCATCCTCAATCCACTCCAGATCGAAATTATCATTGATGAACTGCAATGCAGCCCACTCAGGCGTTTGTTGACGGGACATTACATCAAACCCACCACGAATATCAGCCCCCGAATAAATGCCGATCTTGGGTAAAGTTTCGCGTGATAAAGCGGAAATTAGACGCGTTAGGTCGTACTCAAGGAATGCCTCTTTATCAGGTTGGATAAACGGAACCACTTCTTCTCGACCCGCGGCGTTTTTAGCGACTAAGCCAAAGTAAATTTCATCGCCACGTGCGCCACCCGGAACGCTTTGCAAACCGGCTAAAGCCGCCTCATCCTCTTGTTCGGAAAATGGCGCGGGATCAATCTTGTTAATACTTAGCTTTCCGTTGCTCTTTGACTCGTATTCAGTCAACAACTCTTCAACACGCTTAGCATAGGTTCTTAGCGCTGGTAATTGAGATGTAGCTTGCTCAGAAAAGTAGTAATCGATCGTCACATCAGACTCTAGGTTTTCGAGTATTGACTCTGTGCCGTCAGATAAGGAATACAAACCTCCCTCTGACAAATCAAGTCGTACACCACTGAGCAAATTAGAAGACAAAAGAATGATTAAGAAGAGCGCTACGAACGCAGAAACGAGTTTTAAAATAATTGAACTATTCATGGCGGCCTCCTTAATCTGCTTTCTTCAAGTCAACAACGAGTGATGTTGCGTATAGCCATATACCTATCATGGCAGCAAAATACACAAGATCTCTGACGTCAATTACGCCACGAGATATCGCGGTAAAGTGGGTTAGAAAGCTCAAGTTCGCCACCGCATCAATTAGCCATAACGGTGCCCAACCTGAAAAAGCGTCTTGCACGATTGGAAATCCAGTCACAACGAGAACAAAGCTCACTACAAGTGTGAGAATAAAGGCGACAATCTGATTCTTGCTAAGCGCTGAAAGACATGAGCCCACAGCTAAAAAGCCACCCGACATAAGCCAAGCACCAATATAGGCACCAAGAATGACACCATTATCTGGGCTCCCAAGATAGTTAACCGTAATCCAAAGAGGAAAAGTTAGCACCAGTGCTAGACCAACAAACAGCCAAGCTGCGAGAAATTTACCTAGAACAACTTGCCACGTAGCAAGCGGCAAGGTCATCAACAATTCAATTGTTCCGCTACGTCGTTCTTCAGACCATAAGCGCATGGTGACAGCGGGAATAAGAACCAAATACAACCAAGGCACAAAGTTAAAGAAAGCGACTAGGTCTGCCTGACCGCGTTCAAAGAATTGACCAATGTAAAAAGTAAATACACCCGACAACATTAAAAAGATAACGAGAAATATATAGGCTACCGGCGTTGCAAAATAACTCGATAATTCACGCCCTAACACTACTTTTAAGGCGTTCATGAGTTCACCTCCTTTGAAGTCATTGCACGAAACACATCATCTAGCTTGCCTTGCTCAACATGCAGCTCATCGATCTGGTAAGAACCGCTATGCAAGACGGCATTCACGTCCGACAATATTGAATCTTTATTTTCAGACAGCACCTGTAACGCACCTTCAGAAAGTTCGTTCACCTTTGAAACGCGAGGCAATTGAATCAACTTAGCTTTAAGTTCCGAATGTCTTTCAGCAACGTGCACATGAATACTATTGTGATAAACCGATTTGGCCGCCAAGTCCTCAGGCGTGCCATCAAACTTAATTGCCCCATCAGAGAGAATCATTGCACGCGTACAAACCGCGCTCACCTCTTCAAGAATATGCGTGGAAACGATGACAATTTTATCTTTAGATAAGTTCTGTATGAGCTCTCGCACTTGATGCTTTTGGTTCGGATCAAGACCATCTGTAGGCTCATCTAAAATCAAAACCTGAGGATCATGAAGAATCGCTTGCGCCAAACCTAAGCGACGTTGAAAACCTTTGGAAAGAGTTTCAACACGTTTATTCAGCACACTATTCAGAGCGACTTTATCAACAGTTTCTTGAATACGCGTATTGAGATCAGACCCAGAAAAACCTCTAACTTTCCCGACAAATCTCAAGGAATCAAGCACAGTCATATCAGCATAAGCCGGCGCACCCTCAGGGAGATAGCCAATCAAACGCTTGGCCTCGACGGGCGTCTTCAACACATCAAACCCCATTACCGATACAGAGCCTGAGCTGGGTTGTAAAAAACCCGTCAGCATTTTCATCGTTGTCGATTTACCTGCGCCATTAGGGCCAAGAAAACCGAGTATTTCACCTGGTTCAACGGTAAATGTCAGTCCATTTACCGCAAAAAAATCACCAAATTGCTTAGTGAGTTTATCAACCGTAATCATGATGTTATTCGTCTCTAACTGGATCATTACTTATAAAAGAAGGCTCTGAACGATTCTAAGAGCCACACGCAAGGATATAGAGTCGACGAAGGGCACTTCAAGCGATCACTGCCAACATTTCTACATGGTCATGTTTGTAATATTTATTCAAAGTAATTCACTAACATTTAAGCTTTACGCCAGACAAAACCAAGCCTTACACTATGCGCTACTTTTTTAATGGATGAAGATCCGTATGAGTCGTTTTTTCAAACTTTCTACCCTTCTCTTTACGTTTTTCAGAAAAATTCTTTTTTTGTGGGTACGCGTTGATATCAAAGGCGCAGAGGCCGATGAGCTAGAACTAGACCCAGATAAGCCAGTCATTTATGTTCTGCAATACCGCACATTTTCGGGACGCCTAGTACTCGAAGAATCAACGATTAGACAAAAGCTTCCCTCATCACAAACTAAGCTCGCACTCGGCAACTCAGACGTGCGTCGCTCATTCTTCTTTCTTTACGAGCCTTTGGGCCGACTTTTCAAACGCAAACAACGTCCAACCGTAACAGGCCGCCTAAAACAATTAGCACAGCACGTTGCAGACGATGATGATAGCGACGTTCAGATTGTACCTGTATCAATTTTCTGGGGCCGTGCGCCAACACGTGAGCGCTCGTGGCTTCAATTGCTTTTGACTGACAACTGGTCCGTTGCGAGCCCTCTTCGTCAGTTATTTATCATTCTTCTTCATGGTCGCCGCACTTACGTGCAATTTAGCAAACCTATCTCATTGCAAGAGCTTTATGGCGACAGTGAGAAAGATGCAAAACGAACTCAGCGCATGGCCGCACGTATATTACGTGTGCATTTCAGACGCGTGCGTCAAACGGTTATTGGGCCTAACCTTAGTCACCGCCAAACGCTCGTTCAAACAATCGTGGACACTCCGACCGTTCGCGATGCGATAGCAAAAGAGTCCGAAGCATCAGGCAAACCAAAACAAGAACTCAAACAACAAGCTTTAAAATATGGTGATGAAATTGCCGCGAGCTTGCAGATTTCTACTATCCACTTTCTAGAACGAGTTCTTAATCGCTTATGGAACAAAATCTATAACGGTATTTACGCCTCAAATGTCGAAGCAGTAGAAGAGGTCACTAAAGACCATGCCGTTGTCTATGTACCCTGCCATCGAAGCCACATTGACTACCTACTTCTTTCTTCTTTGTTGTTCCGAGAAGGTATTATGGTTCCCCACATTGCTGCGGGTATCAATCTAAACCTTCCTGTTGTTGGCAGCATCCTTCGTCGCGGCGGCGCGTTCTTTATGCGCAGAAGCTTTAAAGGCAATAAGCTCTATGCAGCAGTATTTGCCGAGTACATACATATTATGTTCAAACGCGGCTACTCAATAGAGTATTTCGTAGAAGGTGGTCGAAGCCGAACTGGACGAACGCTGCAGCCTAAAGCTGGCATGGTCGCTATGACGGTTGCTAGCTACTTGAAAGACCAGCAAAAACCCATTGCTTTCATTCCCGTTTATTTTGGCTACGAGAAAGTACTCGAAGGCAGTACGTATATGGGCGAACTTCGTGGCAAGGAAAAGCAAAAAGAATCTGTATTCGGTCTATTTAAATCTCTCAAGAACTTACGAAAATCATTCGGTAAAGTTGCTCTGAATTTTGGCGAGCCAATTATTTTAGAGAACTACCTAGATCAAAATCAGTCATCTTGGAAAGATGATATTAAGAGCATTGAGAATATTAACGATCAAAAACCTGATTGGTTTAACGATGTCGTAGGTGGCCTATCAAAAGAAATCGCAACACGCATCAATGCATCAGCCGCGGTTAACCCGGTCACGTTGACAGCCACAGTATTGCTATCGACACAGCGACAAGCCATGGACGCCAACAAACTAGCAGACTTAACTTCATTTTTCGCAGCACTACTTAAAGAGCAAACATACTCTCCATATATCACCTTCCCCGAAGGTACTGGAGAAGAATGGATCGAATACACAGAAGATATGGGCTTACTAAGCCGTCAAAGCAATGAACTAGGCGACATCATTTCATTGAATGATCGCAACGCCGTTTTGCTCACCTATAATCGCAATAACACACTACATCTCTTTGCTATTCCGGCGTTAATCGCCTGCATTACGCAAAACAACCCTGCAATGAGCAGAGCCGAAGTACATCGGATCTTCCGTTCCGTTTACTCTTATATCCGTGCTGAATTATTTATTCAGTGGGAAAGCGCTGAAGTCGACAAAGAATTTGAAGCTTGGTTGAAACTCCTAGCAGAGAAGGGTTTATTAACACTTAAGGACGATGAAGTTCACAGGCCAAATACCGGCAGTAACGAGTTCGTAAAACTAACGACTCTAGCGAGCTTCATCATGCCGACCCTTGAACGCTACTATATTGTGATTGCTATTCTGACACGCAAAGAAAGTGGCTCAATGAACGCTGAAGAGCTCGAGAAGCTTAGTACGCTAATGGCAGAACGAATGTCTATTCTATTTGGCCTGAACGCTCCTGAGTTCTTCGATAAAACCTTATTCAGAAACTTCATTTCTATATTGAAAGAGAAAGGCATTCTGGAAGAGAACGAAACAGGCAAACTAAATTACAGCGAGTTGATAAACAAAGCCGCGGAAGACTCTATGTTTGTATTAAATGGCAATCTTAGACAAGCCATTGTGCAGGTTACATCTGGTCGCTAGACTCAGGCATCTAGGGGCTAACAGCCCTTAGCCCTTGCCCCTTACAACTCGGATAAGCTTTTGATCGTATATATATCGTAGCGAGAGCTTTTCCCTTCTAGTTTCAAAGAGGGTTTTTGCCCGGCAATTTCTTTACCTTTCCTGGGGCGTTTCACAACGACACGATATCGCGCATTGTCTAATGCCGCGGACAACAAACGATGATCATCTAAGTTCTCGCCCACTAAATCATGAAAGGCTCGCATTTCCTTTTTAACAGCTGCCGACTTCTCTTGGGATGGATACATCGGATCAAGATAGATAACGTCAGCAACTGGCTCAGAAGAGCTCTCTAGCTTAGTGATTGCATCACCGTATTGAAGCGTCATACGCTGAGCAATCTTTGCAATCTCCATATCATTAAACGACTGCGCTTCTTCTAAAGCGTGCTGCAACAGAAACTCAACAACAGGCACTCGTTCGTACATATCGACCTTGCACCCTAAGGTAGCTAAAACAAACGCATCTCGCCCCAAACCTGCTGTTGCATCTAACACATGTGGATAGACGCCCTTGTTTAGGCCAACAGCTTTTGCCACTAACTGCCCCTTTCCTCCGCCGTGGCGCATACGATGCGCATTCTTACCACTTAAAAAAGAAGCTGAAATCGGACCAGGAGCGCCCTTTCCCGTTTGATATAGCTTCGGGCCATTCTCATCAAAATAAAGAACGTATTTTGCCTGATCTAACAAAGGGCCTATGAAAAGTTCCAATTGATGGGATTGAGAAAAAGACTGAGCAGAGTCTGCAAACGGAGAAGCGTGATCAGAAACTCCAACCGCTAAGGCTGGCACAGAAGAGTT
Source organism: Oleiphilus sp. HI0066 (assembly GCF_001635725.1). Lineage (NCBI taxonomy): Bacteria > Pseudomonadati > Pseudomonadota > Gammaproteobacteria > Oceanospirillales > Oleiphilaceae > Oleiphilus > Oleiphilus sp. HI0066. Next base: position 54,665 of record NZ_LWFH01000113.1, on the reverse strand, counting down.
TGTAGACAGCATACAAATTAAACGTAGATATCAATACCGAGCAATTCGCCGCCCTGATATGACTGTCCGGCCTGCTCTGTTGCGAAGTATTCCTGTAGCGCTTGTTTGTTACGCCCCGTGAGATTTTCGCTTCGTTGCAACTGCTCTAAACGCTCTACTTGTCTCAACTCGGCTTCACGCAATACTTCTGGGGATGCGACGACGCGCGCATCGGCCTTAGGCGCTTCTAACACCTGCTGGGCTTGCTTTTGGTCTTGCCTCTTTTCAGTGGCGCCAGGCTGCAGCGATGTAAGATTAATTGAAGGGTTGCCGACTTGCATCGAATATCACATATTTATTGAGGTTGCTGAAGTGTAATGCAAAAACACACTAGGCGACAAATACTAGTACAAAAAGAACAAATCCCAAGGCCAGACGATAGATAACAAAAGGCAAAAACCCTATCTTCTCTAGCAACTTTAAGAAGAAATGAATACACAGATAAGCACTTATAAAAGAAACAAAGGTTGCAAAAGCAATCAACTGCAATTGGGCATCATGCCCTGTTTCTAACAACTCTTTAGTCTTCAGCAATCCAGCTGCAGCAATCAATGGGACAGAGAGCAAGAATGAAAAACGAGCAGCAGCATCACGCGTTAAGCCTAGCAATAGCGCTGCAGTCATTGTAATACCAGATCGCGAAGTACCAGGAATCAATGCAAGGGCTTGCGAACACCCAATAAGCAATGCCGTTTTGACGTTTACATCAGTCACAGACAAACGTCTTGCACCGCGATGATCAGAAACCCACAATAAGATGCCAAAGAATATAGTGGTACTAGCAATAACAAGTGTAGAACGAAGATGCTCAGACACGAATTCGTTGAGAAGAACACCCGCAAGCCCGGCAGGTATCGTTGCAAGAATAATCAACCAGGCCAAGCGCGCTTGCTGCTTTTTTTCAGCTAAAGCAGAAAACTCCGAACCGGGACGAAAAATCGAAGACAACCAAGCTTGAGCAAGCTCGATAAGCTCTTTACGAAAATATCCAACAATGGCAAGCAAGCTGCCAACATGTACCGCGACATCAAATGCTAGCCCTTGGTCTTCCCAACCCAGTAATTGAGACGGGAGGATCAAATGCGCCGAGCTTGAAATCGGCAAGAATTCAGTAAGCCCTTGAATCAGAGCAAGCACAAAGGCTTCTAACCAGCCCATTATTCGTCCTTTTTATTTATTCTCTTCCGGGAAGTTTCTTCCAAGCAACTTGATCACGGATATAAACGGGCGCTGCTTGCTCGGCCGACACAGCTTTGCCTTGCTCAAAATCAATCAAGGCCAACTCTGCGATAGCACGACTTGGATGCTCAAGCACAGCCTCACATTCAGGCCAATTACTGATCGAAGAAATTCGATCCTTATAAGCTAGGCCGCTACCAAACACAGGCATGTTTGTATGATCTTTCAACGCATCCGCGACACGTTCCGGCTTGTCGACAGATTCAGGCAACTGCTCTTTAGGGAATCCTTCGATATCACGCTCATAAACAGACCAATAAATTTCATCCATTCTGGCGTCAATTAAAACGAAGCACTCGTTCTGCTCAGACTCATTCTGCAAAACATGATGCGCAAGCGCCCTCAAGTTAGAGACGCCTACAACAGGAATATCCTTACCGAATGCAATACCTTGAACAAAACCTGTAGCAATACGAAGCCCGGTAAACGAGCCGGGGCCTTGGCCAAACGCAAGTGCATCGACATCCTCCAACTTAAGCCCCGCCTCCTCCAAAAGCACCTTCACCATAGGAAGAACATGCTGCACATGACTTCTTGCGGCTTCTAGCGTTTTAGAAAAAAGCTCAGTACCGCACTCACCTTTCAGTAACAAAGTCACTGAACACAATTCAGAAGATGTATCTACAGCTAGGATTGCTGTCATTCTTACCTGCCAAACAAAAATTTAAAAACATATGATAAACGCCAAGCAATAAAAAAGGCAGCTCAAGGAGCTGCCTTTCTTTCAAAGATTATTCGCTTATGCGTCTAACCCAGCAACAATCTGATCACGGATCTTAGACATCTCACCAACGCCATCTACACGAACGTAATTTGGCGCAGCTGCTTCACCTGACTCAGCCCACGCAGAGTAGTACTCAACAAGTGGAGCTGTTTGTGAGTGATAAACATCTAGACGCTTACGTACAGTCTCCTCTTTGTCATCTTCACGCTGAACAAGCGCATCACCAGTAATGTCATCCTTACCTTCAGTTGCAGGCGGATTGAACTTAACGTGATAGACACGACCACTCGCCTCGTGAACGCGACGACCGCTCAAACGACTAACAATCTCTTCATCAGCTACATCAATTTCAACAACGGCATCGATATCAATACCCTGCTTTTTAAGCGCTTCTGCTTGAGGAATTGTGCGTGGGAAACCATCGAACAAGAAACCATTTGCACAATCGTCTTCTTTGATACGCTCTTCGATCAAAGCAATAATTGTCTCATCAGAAACTAGACCACCAGACGCCATGACTTCTTTCACTTTCAAGCCTAGTGGAGTGCCCGCTTTAACAGCTGCACGAAGCATATCGCCCGTTGAGATCTGAGGCACGTCATACTTCTCAGTAATGAATTGAGCTTGAGTTCCTTTACCGGCACCTGGTGCGCCGAGCAAAATAACCTTCATAGATTACTCCAACAATATAGAAAAAACGGTTTGGGTATAGATACAGGCACTAGCTCACGGCTAGCTAAATCATGAGTGAACCGCACTCAACCTGTTATATTTTTACGATTGATACCACTGAAAGGCGGCCATTATAGGGCAATCAGATTGCGGGGCAAAGTCTTGTGCCCCGAGCCACTGAGAATAAAAGGTATTCACCCTGAAAATAATCTGATTTAGGCGACTAATTCGTTCACTAAACCATCAAGAGATTCACATTGCGCGACCGTTGTATCGGCTAAGATAAGCGCTTGTTCCGGGTCGATACCCAAAGCACTGCAACATCCTTCAAAATCTATCGAGCATGGTTCATCACCAACACCATGAAGAGAAAGCAGATAATTAGATAACTGAACTAGCGACACTAGTTCCTGATGCTCACCCTCGTAACTTGGAGATTGATGCATAGCAGCAACTTTAATACAGGACTCTGGCAAGCCCCAAAGCTTCAATAAAATAGCACCAAGGGAGCCATGCCCCAATGAGATAAACTCTTGAGCTGCGCCCATTCCAAATACTTGCTGTTCAATATCACGCATGGTTCTCTCTGGCTCAGCGACACGAAGCTTATTGAGCATGCGATACTCAGGCGGGAAGAGCTGCCCGATGAGCAGTAGACCAAAATTGTGGAGTAAACCAGACAAGTATGCCCCGTGCTCGTCTACACCCAAATCAGGGTTGACCATGACAGAGAGCGCTTGAGTTAACACAGCAGAATGCAAAGCATGACGCCATAATGCATTTAGCCCTAATGGACCATCGAGAGGTAAGGTAAAAGCACGAGCGGATGCAATGCCAAGGGAAAGTTTAGCGACGCGTTCAAAACCTAAGACAGCATTGATCGCCTCTTTCACATCAGTCAAATTGCCACGGTAATTGAACAATGCCGATCTTGCATAACGCATAATTTGCGCAGATAAACTTGGATCTTGCTCCACAAGCTGGGCCAATTCCTGAACACTAGAATTAGGATCAGACGTAATATGCATGACGCGCACAGCGGTTTCAGGCATCGGAGGCAGACGATAAAGTGTTGTTAGCTTTTTAGCCACATCATCAAGCGAGTAGCCTTTCTCGATATGAACTACTAGCTCTGGCGCGCTTAGACTTTCAGAAAAGTCGCCTTTATTGCATTGGTGAAATGCCGCTCGAATCGATAAGCGAGGCAAGTTTAACAAGGTGTTTGCACAACCGCTCGAAGCAAAAATAGCATCAAGTTCGAATACTGAGTGATCAACGTAGACCGTTAAACCATAAGACTGCGCGAGAAGTGGCAAATGCCCATGATCGCAGTCAGCAAACAATTTCCCAGCCTGCTCATCATCAATAATCTGAAATTGTCGACCTGAGAAACGATTTACTGCATCAACATCAGGTCGGCTTTGAAAAGGAATAATTAAAACCGCAGGCCCATCTCGATCGAGTATTAACTGAGTTCTAACCGTGCATTCTGCAACAGCTCCTGCCAACAAAACAGCATGGGACAAATCCCTTGCTCGGGCATGATGAACAAGTTGACACTGGATCGCATTTTCATCGATGTATTTACTTAAACGACTGGCAAGTGGCACGGTACTTCTCTCTAACTAAACTACTCTAAAAATCTGAAGCCTCAATTTGAGGCTTATAGATCAAGTTTAGCGAAGCTGATATTGAGCACTTGTACCGCGTCACAAATGCGGGTTACACAAGGTAGCAATATGTAACGTTGTATGTCCTACCCAGTATTTCGGATCCCCGCCGCGATACCCGCCATCGTTACTTTTAAGGCCGACTCAACTTGTTGTGCCTCCGCTTCAGAAGCATGAGACTGACCGCGACTTCGGTGCAATAATTCCGCTTGAAGATAATGAAGAGGATTTGTGTAGGTTGCACGTACACGCAGCGACTCACCAAATTCGGGACTATCTTCAAGTAGATCTTTTTGCCCCTTGAGCTGATTAACCAACTTCACCATTTTACGGAAGCGACCTCTTAAACGTTTTCCTAATGGCTTTAAGTCCTCGTCCACGAGCATTTGCTCATAGTATCGCGCGATACGCGGATCAGCCTTAATCAAGACCATCTCTAGCATATCCACTTGCGCCCTGAAAAATGGCCACTGCTCAGACATCTCTTTCATCAGTGCATCTTGGTCATTATTTAACGCCTGTTCAAAGGCATCATCACTACCAAGCCATGCCGGCAACATTAAGCGAATTTGCATCCAAGCAAATATCCAAGGGATGGCGCGCAATGTTTCAACGCCACCTCCACTTTTTCTTCGCGCAGGGCGGCTGCCAAGCGCTAATTTTCCTAACTCTTGTTCAGGCGTCACACTCCTAAAGTACTCAACAAAATTAGGCTCATTGCGCACCACGTCTCTATACGAATTCACAGACACGGCCGTCAAAGCATCTAAGGCTTCGCGCCATTGCGGCTTGGGCTCAGGAGGTGGCAACAAGCTCGCTTCAATCACAGCGCTCGCGTATATCCCTAGACTCTTACTTGCAAGAGAGGGCGATCCAAATTTAAATCGAATCATCTCGCCCTGCTCTGTAATCCTAAATCGCCCATCAACAGATCCCGGAGGCTGAGACAGAATCGCCTTGTTAGCAGGACCTCCACCGCGACCTACCGTTCCCCCCCTACCGTGGAACAGGCTCAACTTCACGCCGTGTTTCGCTGCCACTTTTACTAAGGATTCTTGCGCTCGATATTGCGCCCAACCCGCGGCTAATTGACCTGCATCTTTAGCCGAATCAGAGTAACCAATCATCACCTGCTGATAGCCATCACAGTAATCTGCATACCAAGGCACACTCAACAATCTATCAATGCTTTCTGACGCGCTATTCAAGTCATCCAAGGTTTCGAACAAAGGAACAATACGCATCTTTCGATTCATGCCTTGCTCGCGCAACAATAAGATAACGGCCAATATGTCAGAAGGCTTAGATGCCATAGAGATTACATAGGACCCAAACGCCTCCTCTGACTCACCAGCAATCACTGCACAAGTATCGAAGACCTCTTGAGTCTCTTCGCTCCAAGTCATGCCCTTTGCAATCAGAGGGCGTTTGCCCTGCAACTCTTTCAACAAGAATGCTTGTCTCTCTTCCTCTTTCCAATCGTTATAGGTGCCGATACCCAAAAATTCCGTGATCTCGTTTATCGCATCAGCATGGCGCTCAGAGTCTTGTCTTACGTCTAATTTCAGCAGCTCTAAACCGAAGCATTGAACACGGCGAATCACATCAAGTAAGGCACCGTCTGCCACACGCGCTATTCCTTTTTCATGCAATGATCGATAACAAATCAATAAAGGCTCGAGTAATTCACTTGTCAACAAGAGAAGTTGATCTTGGGAGAAATTTGAAACATCACCACGCGCGACCTCTGCCGCCCAATCACGAGTGTTAGATAAGCGTTTTCTCAACGAAGACAACACAATCCGATAAGGCTCGCTTTGATTGCGACCCGAACCTGAATCTAGCTGCTCTGCTAATTCGACAAGCTCCGCGCTCGCTTCCCACATCGACAAATGCGTCATCAACGAAGCCAAGTCCCTCAAATATAAATCCGCTGCCATCCAACGACTCAGAGCCAATACTTCTTTTGTTACAGTAGAAGTGACATTGGGGTTTCCATCGCGATCGCCTCCCATCCAAGAAGCAAACCGAATAGGCCTAGATGATAGAGGCAAACGTATTTGATAACGCTCATATAAAGCCATATCAAAGTCTCGAAGAAATTCGGGAAGAGCCTGCCAAAGACTGTTTTCGACAACAGCAAAACCCCAACGGGCTTCATCAACCGAGCTTGGTCTTTGTTCACGAATTTCGTTCGTATGCCACGCCTCACAAACAAGGGTATTAAGCCGATTATCAATTTGCTGCTGCTCTCTCTCATTGAGATCACTGCGATCTTTGCTGTGAAGCACGGAGGTAATAGCATCGTACTTCATGATCAGCGTTCGTCGCGCTACTTCAGTAGGATGTGCCGTCAGAACAAACTCAATTGATAAGCTCTCAAGCAGACTGGCAAGTCTCTCTTTCTGCACGTTATGCGCATCGAGATGGTCAAATAGCTCTTCAAATAACACTGAGGCATCTATTGCTTGCTCATCACTTCGTCGAACGCCGTGATATTGCTCAGCAATATTAGAAAGGTTTAAAAACTGGTTGAATGCACGCGATAAAGGAACAAGTTCTTCATCTTTAAGATTAGAGAGCAAACTCACGAGCTCTGGGCTTGCATCTCCCGCTGCAACATCTCGATCTAGCTTTGCGGCTCGGCGAACCTTCTCCACTAATTCGAATAAGTCATCTCCATGCTGCTCTTTGACATTCTCTCCTAGCAACGTACCAAGCAAACGAACATTTTCACGTAACAACGGATGTAATTCGGACAAGCTATTCTCCCTTCCTGAACAGAACAACGAAACTTCGTTTCTACAACGGATTTATCCAATATATTTACAATTTCATACAAAGCAACGACATGCAATCTCTTACAGAGTTCTAAACTCAATATTGTAATGACGAACAAAATAGACCTTGCTTGCGGAGACAGGGTCTTTAGAAAAACGATTAGGTGTAAACAATTATGAGAATTAAAGAACTAACAGCGCAATGGGAAAAACAAGCAAAAGCAATCATGACCGAGAACGAATATTCGTTCCGTATTCCAATCGAAGATGCCGCTAAAATTGAAGCGCTCGCCGAGATGTACCCTAAACGCAATAAAAACGAAATTCTTTGCGAACTCATCTCCTCTGCATTGCAAGAGCTAGAGACCGCCATGCCTTACATTGCAGGCACAGAAGTCGCCGCTATTGACGAGCAAGGAGACCCTTTGTATCAAGATGTGGGCCCAACGCCTCGCTTTTTAGATCTAAGTAAAAAGCACTGCACCCTACTAAAACAGGCTGGAAAAAAAGCCGCGAATGGATAAGTAAATAAGGGTCAGCGACTACAGAACTGACCCGATCCTTTTATGCTTCTGATTCGCGATCGCGGAAGCCAATCAAATAAAGAATGGCATCTAGGCCCAAATTTGAAATGGAGTGTTTGGCACTCTCTTTCACCAAAGGTTTGGCATGAAACGCAACACCTAAGCCGGCTCGACTCAACATTGCTAGATCATTTGCGCCATCTCCCACCGCAATAACCTGAGCACGACCAATACCCTCTTTCTCAGCTAACTCATCCAGCAAATCGGCTTTACGTTGACCGTCAACCACATTGCCCGTGACACGGCCTGTTACTTTTCCATCTTCAATCTCAAGATTGTTGGCATAGACGTAATCTATTCCAAGCTTTTCTTGAAGCCCTTTAGCAAAGTAAGTAAATCCGCCCGACAAAATAGCGGTTTTATATCCAAGACTGCGAAGCGTTGAAATTAGCTTTTCAGCACCTTCGGTCAATTTTAAACGTGCAGCGATTTTCTCGAGAACTTCTTCGCTCAAACCCTCAAGCAAACCCACTCGACGAGCAAAGCTCTCTTTAAAATCAAGTTTACCCTGCATCGCAAATTCTGTAATTTCAGCCACTTGATCTCCAACACCCGCTTCGATCGCAAGCTCATCAATTACTTCAGCTTGAATCAAAGTCGAGTCCATATCGAAGACAACTAAACGACGATTTCTACGGAAGATTGAATCTTCTTGGAACGCAATGTCCACACCTAACTCGTTGCCGATAGCAAGGAAGTCTTGTCGCAAATCATCTAAGTTAGGCGGCGTGCCACGCACTGAAAACTCAATGCATGCCTTAGTTTGTTCAATGCTCTGCTCAACGGCGGGACGACCAGACAATCGCGTAATGTTGTCGATATTCAAACCGTGACGAGCGGTGATCGCAGACACATGAGAAATCTGTTCCGCAGAGATAGATCGTGATAAGAGTGTAACGATGTATCTAGCCTTACCTTTGCCTTCCACCCACAGGGCGTATTCTTCCTTGCTAACAGGCTTGAAACTCACATCTTGCTCGAGTTCGTGCATACGGAACAACAAGTCCTTCAGCACACTACTTGATTCTTTATCACCAGGAACCTCAACCAAAATCCCCCAGGTCAAATGCTCATGAATAACGGCCTGACCAATATCCAAAATACGGATATCGTATTGCGCCATGATTGCGGTCATTTCTGAGGTCAAACCAGGCTTATCAATACCAGACACGTTAATTAATATAATTTCGCTCAAAGCTAATCTCTTTCTGATTAAAATGAATTCTTGGATAACAAAAAGCCGTTGTAACAACGGCTTTTATTCTAGTGACTATTCTGCTTGCTGCTCTGCTTCTGGCTCAGCGTCAGCCTTACCCGTTTTAATAATTTCAATACGGTCTACACGCTGCAATCCTCTTGGCAGTTTTTGCCCTCTTCGTCCGCGTTCACCAACATAGTGCTGCAAATCACTGTATTTAAGCTTCAAGTGGCGTTTACCAGAGTGAATGACCACAAAATCGGCTTCTGAGAAAATCGCAACATTGGTCATCAGCTCATCTTTACTCTGAGCTCGCGCTGAAGGAATGCTGATAATCTTATTACCCTTACCTTTCGCCAATTCAGGAAGGTCTTTCACAGGGAACACCAGCATTCGGCCTTCATTAGTCACTGCAGCAAGCAACTGACTCTCTACATCATCGATGACCATCGGATGCATCACTTCAGCATTCTTAGGCAATGTGATCGCAGCTTTGCCCGCTTTATTCTTACTTTGAAGTTGATCAATGCTTGAAACAAAGCCATAACCGGCATCGCTCATCATGAGCAATTTTTGCCCCTCTTTACCCATTAGCACCGCTCTAAACTCTGCACCAGATGGTGGGTTTATTTTACCGGTTAAGGGTTCACCTTGGCCTCGAGCAGACGGCAGAGTATGTGCTGCTACCGTATACGCCCTACCAGTAGAATCTAAGAAGATGACACCTTGTTGACTACGACCTTTTGCCGACAAACTAAAACTATCGCCAGCTTTGTAGTTCAAGCCTTTTGGATCAATGTCATGCCCTTTCGCAGCGCGTACCCAGCCTTTTTCAGATAACACGACGGTCACTGGCTCAGAACTGACTAAATCAGTTTCGGAATAGGCTTTTGCATCACCACGAACAACCAACGGAGAGCGTCTATCGTCACCATATTTTTCAGCGTCAGCGAGCAGCTCTTTCTTGATGAGCTTTTTCATCTGCGCTTTTGAGCCAAGTACTTTTTGCAAGTAAGCACGCTCTTTTTCGAGCTCTTCTTGCTCCGCCTTGATTTTCATCTCTTCAAGACGTGCTAACTGTCTCAACTTGGTATCGAGAATGTAATCAGCTTGCACTTCAGTTAAACCAAACCGCGCCATTAAGACGGCTTTAGGTTCATCTTCAGTACGAATAATATGAATGACTTCATCAATATTAAGAAAGGCGACCAATAAGCCTTCCAATAAGTGTAAGCGACGCTCAACTTTATCTAAGCGATATTGCAGCCTGCGTGTAACGGTATCAGTACGGTAACTCAACCATTCACTAATGATCGTACGCAAGTCTTTCACTGCAGGACGACCATCAATACCAATCATATTAAGATTAACGCGATAGCTTTTTTCTAAATCAGTCGTCGCAAACAAGTGCGCCATCAATGAATCGATATCAATACGATTTGAGCGGGGAACAATCACAAGACGCGTTGGGTTCTCGTGATCGGACTCATCTCTCAAGTCCGCAACCATCGGTAGCTTCTTGGCCTGCATTTGAGACGCAATCTGCTCAAGCACTTTGGCTCCAGAAGTCTGATGAGGCAATTCGGTGATCACGACATCGCCACTTTCAGTGTTATAGACAGCTCGCATCTTGATCGAGCCTCGGCCTGTTTCATAAATCTTCTGAATATCTGCCGGCGGAGTGACGATCTCAGCACCCGTTGGATAATCAGGCCCGCGAACATGCGTCATTAGATCTTGAGTTTGAGCCTTAGGTTCATCCAGCAAATGAATACATGCACTCGCGACTTCTCGAAGGTTATGAGGAGGAATATCAGTGGCCATACCGACCGCAATACCCGTTGTGCCGTTAAGCAATAAATTCGGCAATCTAGCGGGTAAGGTTTTTGGTTCATCAATCGTGCCATCAAAGTTAGGCATCCAATCAACAGTACCTTGACCCAACTCGGCAAGAAGCACATCTGCATAAGGCGCTAATCTTGATTCGGTATATCGCATTGCCGCGAATGACTTAGGATCGTCAGCCGAACCCCAGTTACCTTGCCCATCAATCAATGGATAACGATAACTAAACGGTTGCGCCATCAACACCATCGCTTCATAACACGCGCTATCGCCATGCGGATGAAACTTACCCAGAACATCACCCACCGTTCTCGCGGACTTCTTATACTTCGCCGATGCTTTTAAGCCAAGTTCCGACATGGCATAAACAATTCTGCGTTGAACAGGCTTTAAACCGTCCCCGACGTGCGGCAACGCACGATCAAGAATGACGTACATTGAATAATCGAGATAGGCTTTTTCGGTATATTCTCGAAGCGAAATCTGCTCGACACCATCTTCGAAACTAGGCGTGTCTTGACTCATAAAACTTAGAGTTCCCTTTTAGAGTTCCCTTAAGGAAAAATTTGACTATGATTGTGAAGCTGTTGTTCATTATATGGAGCGTGCACACAACTGCATAGAGCTAATCAGTAATGTGCCCTTTTCTTAATGTTTTAAGCGCCCTTTTTTTACGTATTAATCAAAGGAAGATGCATGAACGTCATCGAAATCAAACACCCACTCGTTCGTCACAAGTTAGGCTTACTTCGCGAAAAAGACATCTCCACCAAAAGCTTTCGCGCACTCAGTAAAGAAATCACGACCCTCCTCACCTACGAAGCAACCAAATCATTCCCTCTCGAACCGAAACAAATTGAATGCTGGTCGGGCATGACAACCGTTGAGCAAATCGAAGGAAAGAAAGTCACTGTCGTTCCAATCCTACGCGCCGGTATTGGTATGCTTGATGGTGTTTTTGAATTAATGCCTAACGCTAAGGTCAGTGTCGTTGGGCTATATCGAAATGAGGAAACACTCGAGCCGGTTACTTATTTTGAAAAGCTCGTAAAAGACATTGAAGATCGAACAGCAATGATCATAGACCCAATGCTTGCAACTGGCGGAACTCTGATTGCGACAATTGACCTTCTTAAAAAAACAGGCTGTAAAAAAATCATTGGTTTGTTTTTAGTTGCAGCGCCCGAGGGCATTGAAAAAGTTCTAGCTGCACACCCTGACATGGAAATTTATACCGCCGCTGTCGACGAAAAGCTAAACGACAAAGGATATATATTACCCGGGCTTGGCGATGCAGGAGACAAGATCTTCGGGACCCAGTAGCAACAACTCACCCTAAACATAGCGAAAAGGAAGATTCACGATGTCAGATGAAAATGCATTCAGCCCAAAGACTGCGCTAATTGGCGCACAAATGCTGTTCGTTGCCTTCGGCGCCCTCGTTCTTGTCCCCTTACTTACAGGGTTAGATAGTAACGTTGCTCTATTTACTGCGGGTGTTGGCACGCTCATCTTTCAACTTATAACTAAGCGCAGCATTCCGATTTTTCTCGCTTCCAGCTTTGCCTTTATCGGCCCTATTATTTATGGCATCCAGACATGGGGCATAGCCTCAACGATGGGCGGACTAATGGCCGCAGGTTGCGTATATATTTTGCTCTCGGGCATTGTTGCGTGGCGCGGAACCGAGATCATCGAACGCGTCTTGCCGCCGATTGTTGTCGGCCCGGTTATCGTTGTAATTGGTTTAAGCCTTGCACCAGTCGCTGTGAATATGGCACTCGGTAAAACGGGTGACGGTTCAGCAGAGCTAGTCAACCAGAACACTGCCATTCTTATCTCAATGAGCGCATTGCTTGTTACCGCCATTGCATCTCTTCTAGGCAGCGGCATTATTCGCTTAATCCCTATACTTCTTGGAGTCTCTGTCGGCTATGTCGTCGCCCTGCTCTGTGGAATTGTTAGTTTTGACCCAATCAGCAACGCGGCTTGGTTTGCGAATCCAAGGTTTACGCTCCCCGAATTCAATGCCAGCGCAATTCTATTTATGTTGCCCGTCGCCATTGCACCTGCGGTTGAACACATCGGAGATATGATGGCAATTAGCAGCGTTACTAAAAAAGACTTCCTAAAAAAACCTGGACTTCATAAAACCTTACTTGGCGATGGTGTAGCGACAACCGCAGCCGCAGTGGTTGGTGGACCGCCAAATACTACGTACTCAGAAGTGAGCGGCGCCGTCGCACTAACCAAAGCATTTAACCCAATCTACATGACCTGGGCCGCAGTGTTCGCAATTATCTTATCTTTTTGCGGCAAGCTCGGCGGCTTTCTTGCCACGATTCCAACCCCTGTGATGGGCGGCATTATGGTTCTACTATTTGGTGCCATTGCAACAATTGGCATAGGAACAATAGCCCGTTCAAATGCTGATTTACACGACCCTCGCAACCTAGCAATTATCTCAATCCCCTTAGTATTTGGAATTGGCGGAATGAACTTTGGCGGTGAAGGCTTCGTCGTTCAAGGGATAGGATTAGCAGCCATCTCGGGCATTCTTCTCAACCTTGTTCTACCGAAAACAAAACCAGAAACCGAGCAATAAAACCAGACCATCGCTCTGATCTCTCACAACCTATTAAATCGAAGCTGAGAGGTCAGTGGAAATCCTCGATAATTAATTCAACACATTACTAAAAAATCAGCTTTTAACATAAGCATGAGCTTCAGGCTCTATGGTATGATCGAAAGCATTAGAGGGCTGTCAGAATCTGTTTGTTGACTATTGCGAAACAGACCCAAAATAAGTAACTATTTAGTACATGCTCTGCAAACAAAAAAACAAAATAGAAAATTAGGGTAATCATGAGTTCGGACACAGGCACAACCATCGCTCCAGAAGCACACAAGTCAGCAGAAAACCCGCCTGTTCAGCCAAGCATCAAACTTAAAGCATCCTTAGCTCCAATGACTGCCTTAGAGCTCACCAGCTTTGAACCAAAGCAATTCAGCGAAGAACTCGCAGCGAAAGTCGCTCAAGCCCCTAGTTTTTTTGAAAACCTTCCTGTCGTGATTGGCCTAGAGAAGTATGAAGAACCAAGCCTCGACTTTGAGCGTCTCATCGAGATATGCCAAGCACACCAAGTGAAGGCAATCGCTGTAAGAGGCGCCAGCGCATCACTTCAAGACGTCGCGCGCAATCATGGCTTAGGAATATTAGCCAAACAAAAAGAACGTAACGCAGCGATCGATACAGACACTCCAGCAGCTAGCGAACCTGCGCCGCAGGAACCCAAAGCAGATGAGCCTGCAAAGGTCGAAATCAAAACTGAAACACAGATTAGTAAAATTGTCCATCATCCTATTCGATCAGGACAACAAGTTTACGCAGCAGATGGTGACTTGATCATTCTAGCCTCTGTAAGTGCCGGCGCAGAAATACTAGCCGACGGAAACATTCATGTTTACGGTACATTGCGCGGACGCGCGCTAGCTGGGGTTAAAGGCAATACCAAAGCACGCATCTTCTGCCAAAGCATGGCAGCAGAACTTGTCTCCGTCGCAGGGCAATACAAAATAAGCGAAGACATTCCAAGCTCAACCATAGGCAAGCCCTGCCAAGTATATTTGGACGAGCAAACTCTGAATTTTAAAAAACTAGAGCTCTAAAGAGCCCATTAAGCGCCGAATAAGAGCGCAAGAAGTAAAGAGGCTTAAGCCCAACTTCAAACAACATAGCAACATGGGAATAGAACATTGGCAAAAATAATTGTTATCACTTCAGGTAAAGGCGGCGTAGGTAAAACAACTAGCAGCGCGTCCATTTCCACAGGTCTTGCCCTGAAGGGACACAAAACCGTCGTTATCGATTTCGATGTAGGTCTTCGTAACCTAGATCTAATCATGAACTGTGAACGTCGTGTAGTGTATGACTTCGTAAACGTAATCAACGGCGAAGCGACGCTAAACCAGGCTCTTATCAAAGATAAGCATAATGAGAATCTTTACATTCTCCCCGCTTCTCAAACTCGCGATAAAGATGCACTCACTCAAGATGGCGTAGAAAAAGTTCTTAATGAACTTTCTGAGCGCTTCGATTTCATCATTTGTGATTCGCCTGCAGGCATTGAGCACGGCGCTCAAATGGCTCTCTATTTCGCAGATGAAGCCATTGTCGTAACGAACCCGGAAGTATCTTCGGTTCGCGACTCAGATCGAATTTTAGGTATCTTACAAAGCAAGTCTCGCCGCGCTGAAAATGGCGAGTCGGTAAAAGAGCACCTTCTTCTAACCCGCTACAACCCTAGCCGTGTTGAGAAAGGTGAAATGCTGAGCGTAGATGACGTTAAAGAGATTCTAGCCATCAAACTTCTTGGCGTTATTCCTGAATCACAATCCGTTCTTTCTTCTTCAAATTCAGGCGTTCCTGTTATCCATGATCAATCAACTGATGCAGGACAGGCCTACGATGATGCTGTAGAACGCTTACTTGGCGCCGAAAAGCCACAGCGTTTTATCACGAATGAAAAGAAAGGTTTCTTTAAGCGTATGTTTAAGGGGGCTGCAACAGCATGAGTTTTTTAGATTATTTTAAAAGCACCAAGAAGAACACCGCATCTATCGCGAAGGAACGCTTACAAATAATTGTTGCTCATGAACGTGGGCAGCGCGAGCAGCCCGATTACCTGCCAATGCTTCAAAAAGAAATTCTTGAGGTTATTCGCAAGTACGTATCTATCAATCAAGACCAAGTACAGGTCCAACTTGATAAAAATGATGACTGTTCGGTTCTTGAACTGAACGTCATGCTCCCAGAGTAAGATAATGAGTGCCAGTGGACGGCACTTTCTCTGAGTCATAAGAAATACCGTATAAAGGCGAAAAGAATAATGTCAGTAAAATCGCTCACCGCAAAAGACATCATGACTCCCAACGTAAAGTCAGTACCGCAGTCTTGGACAATGGAACGGTTCAAGAAATTCCTAAGCGATAACGATATTATTGGTAGCCCTGTTGCGAACGATGAAGGCAAAATCATCGGCATTGCAACGCTCAAAGATATTGCAGAATTCCATTTCGATGGCTCGAGCTCTCCCTACGAAGCTGAAATGAGCGAAGAAGAGCAGCAAGAAGCTCGCCGTTTAAGAATGATGATTTTCGAAGGCCTTGCCAATATGCCTGTCGAAGTTAACGACATCATGACCCCTATCTTAGTGTCCGTACCTGAAGATACTCCCATTACAGAAGTATCAAAACTCATGATGAACGAACACCTTCATAGAGTATTTGTAAAACATGGTGATGACGTAAGCGGCATCATTACGACTTACGATTTACTCAAAGTTATTGTCGAACAACTCAACTAAGTTAATGATGCGCGCAAACAACTCGGAGGGCCGCGAAACCTAAATGCACATTCACTTCGAAGGAATTCAAGATGGTTATAAGTAACAAAAAAACCGATAGTAAAATTTATGTACTTGATACCAATGTTCTGCTCCACGAGCCTGAATCAATATTTAAATTCGAAGAACAAACTGTTTTTATCCCTCTTCGCGTCTTAGAGGAACTTGATAGCCACAAACGTGGCCAACGAGATACCGCCAGAAATGCGCGACAAGCACACCGCTATCTCGACGAACTCCTTTCACAAGCAGATATAGACCAGCTCCCTGAGGGGATTGCCCTAGACGGAGGCGGGAAGCTTATATTCCAAACCTTCGAAAAAGATAGACAAACGGTTGCTGATAACGAAATCATTGATGTCGCTAAACAGTTACGCGACGACTTTGAGAATACCGATACAAGCGTCGTTCTTGTCACGAAAGACATCAACATGCGCATCAAAGCTGTCGTCCGTGGAATCATCTCAGAAGATTATCGTAACGACCAAGTAGCAAGCATTGGTGATGAATCTCTATTCTCCGGCCAAATAGAAATCACTGAAGAGATGTGGGAAGCTGAAGGTGTTGAAATCCGAACCGAACGCGAGGACTCTCAAGATGTCGGCACCATCATTATCTATTACATAAAAGCGCCTTGGGTCGGAAATTGGCCGATCAACACGCACATTTACTCAAACTCAAATAACCAACAAAACTTTCGCGGCATTCTTCGCGCCACCAATGGCAAAGAAGCTATGATCGAAATACTCCCTGATTTCGAGCAACATTATCATTGCTGGGGTATTCAAGCGCGTAACCAGGAGCAAAACTACGCGCTTTCTATTCTTACCGACCCCGAAATTGATTTTGTAACGATAGCTGGCGATGCAGGTACGGGTAAAACCTTGTTAACCCTCGCTGCAGCGCTACAACTTGTGTACGAAGATAAATTCTACGATGAGATCATTGTCACTCGCGCAACCGTTCCGATGGGAGAAGATATAGGCTTTTTACCAGGCGAAGAAGAAGCCAAAATCGAACCTTGGATGGGTGCAATTACGGACGCACTCGAAACCTTAGCGGCGAACCCAGAAGGCAATGAGTTTGAGCGAAAATCAGGGCTCGAGTTTCTTAAGAATCGCGTCAAAATAAAAAGCTCAAGCTTCATGCGAGGTAGAAGCTTCTCAGGAAAGTTCTTCCTAATTGATGAAGCCCAAAACCTGACCGCGGCGCAAATGCTTGGCCTCATCTCACGCGCAGGCCCAGGAACTAAAGTTGTCGCGATCGGCAACCTCAAGCAGATCGACACACCTTACCTCAGCGCCAATACAAGCGGATTTAGTTACGCGATCGACCGCATGAGAAATTGGGAGCACTACGCTCACATCACACTCACAAGCGTTGAACGATCTCGTCTAGCAGATTACGTCGCGAATAATTTTCATGATTAAGTAACTAGCATCACCCCATAACAAAAAAGCCGGAGCATTTAATCTCCGGCTTTTTTGTTATTCAATCGCAACTACGCACACTCGGGGCACTCAGGATCCTTGCGCAATTTCAAGGTACGCCAGTCTAAAGACAGAGCATCATAGATCAACAATTTCCCGGCACTGCGCTCACCATATCCAGACACCAGCTTTATAGCCTCCAAAGCCTGCATTGAGCCAATCACCCCAACTAGCGGCGCCATCACACCATTGGTTGAACAGTTAAGGTTTTCGTTACCTTGCTCATCATATAAGCATCGATAACAAGGCGAATCATCCTCTCTAGAATCATATATCGCCAACTGCCCTTCCATACGAATTGCAGCACCTGAAACTAGCGGAACCTTCGATTTCACGCAAAGGCGGTTTACTGAAAAGCGCGTCTCAAAGTTATCACTACAATCTAACACCACATCAAACTCAGAAAGCTTTTCCGCCCAATCAGACTCTACAAACCTTTGTTCTAATGCAATAACCTCGCAATGCTTATTCAATGCCTTGAGACTATCTTTCGCAGACACAACTTTTGACTGCCCTATGGCAGACTCACCATGCGCAATCTGACGCTGCAAGTTACTCAATTCAACGATATCGTCATCCACAATGGTAAGTCGCCCCGCGCCAGCGGCAGCCAGATACAACGCCGCAGGAGACCCCAAGCCACCAGCCCCAATAATCAAGATACGCGCATTGCTTAAAGCTAACTGCCCTGCCACATCAAATCCCGGTAGCATTAACTGTCGGCTATACCGCAACAAAGCCTCATCATTCATTTTATTATCCATAGAAGCCTTATCCATAGAATCGTCCGATCGTGAACCGGTCGTTGCTACCGTAATCCTGCCGAGTTTCGATACTCTCGTAATCAAACTGACTCAAAATACGTCGAACATCATCTCCCTGATCATAACCATGCTCAAGTATCAGCCACGCACCGTTCTTAAGGTGAGATCTTGCTAATTTCGAAATAAGCTTTATATCAGACAAACCATGCTCTGCCGCAACAAGCGCTGACAAGGGTTCGTATCGCACATCACCTTGAGACAAATGGACGTCATTCTCGTCGATATAAGGTGGATTGCTCACGATCAAATCAAACTGAGCATCTTTATCGATCGGGTCAAACCATGAGCCTTGAACAAAATCGACGTTTCGAATTTGGTTTTTAGCTGCATTTGAGCGCGCTAAAAGAACCGCATCCGACTGTAGATCTGAACCTAGCACAGTCCAATTTCGCTGTTCACTTGCTAGAGCTAGTGCTATGGCGCCCGTACCCGTCCCTAGATCAAGTACACTCGCTGCCTCAACATCAGCAAATAAGTCTAACGCCGCTTCAACCAAGCATTCGGTATCAGGACGAGGAATGAGAGTACTTTCATTAACAATAAGATCGAGCGTCCAGAAACCTCGACTACCCGTCAGGTGTGCGACAGGCCGCCCCTTAAGACGCTCTTGCAATAAATGACGGTAGGTTTGAGATTGCTCTACGCTGAGGGACTTTTCGGGCCAAGTACGAAAATAACTTGGCTCTACCTGCAAGACATGCGCTAACAACAATTGGACATCAAGTTCAGGTGTTTCGCTTTGAATATCGGCACTCATTGCGAGTGCCTGCTCTATTGTTATCTGAGCACTCATTTATGCGTCATTCATGCTCGCAAGAAGCTCGGCTTGATGCTCATGCAACAAAGGATCGATCACAGTCCCGAGATCACCTTCCATCACCTCAGCAAGCTTATACAAGGTAAGATTGATGCGATGATCCGTGACACGCCCTTGCGGATAGTTATATGTTCGGATTCGCTCTGAACGATCTCCACTGCCTACCAAACTCTTGCGCTGAGACGATTGCTCAGCTGCAGCCGCCTCTTGTTCTGCACTCAATAACTTAGACGCAAGCAAGGTCATCGCCTTAGCTTTGTTTTTGTGCTGGGAACGTTCGTCCTGACACTCAACAACTACGCCTGTTGGCAAGTGAGTAATACGAATTGCAGAGTCAGTTTTGTTGACGTGCTGACCACCCGCACCCGATGCACGGAAAGTATCAATTCGAAGATCAGCCTTATTAATCTCAACATCATCAACAGATTCGATTTCAGGCATAACCGCAACCGTACATGCTGACGTATGAATACGACCTTGCGATTCAGTTTCAGGAACGCGCTGCACACGGTGCGCACCGGATTCAAACTTCAACGCGCCATAGACACCATCACCAATCACACGCGTAATGATTTCTTTGTAACCACCATGTTCACCAAGGCTTTCACTTACAACTTCAATCTTCCAACGCTTTTGCTCCGCATAACGAGAGTACATGCGAAACAAGTCACCTGAGAAAATCGCAGCTTCGTCACCGCCTGTACCGGCACGAATTTCCAAAAACACGTTATTGCCATCATTCGGGTCTTTCGGCAACAAGAGCATTTGTAACTCATCCGATAAGACCTCCATACTTTTCTCAGCTTCGCCTAACTCTTCTTGCGCCATTTCTCGCATCTCGGCATCACCGTCTTCCATCAACAGCTTCGCCTCTTCAATATCATCTTTCGCTTGGTTAAAGCGAGCAAAACACTGCACGACAGGCTCGATTTCTGAATATTCTTTGGAGTAGGCACGGAATTTATCTTGATCAGAAATCACTTCTGGGTCACTCAACAACGCGCCCAACTCTTCATATCGCTCCGTAATTTCTTCAAGACGGAGTAGCAAAGACTCTTTCATATATATGTTTCACTAAAAATAAAGTACGAGAAGTGTAGCAACGCTACTCTTCATCAAGTTTAAATAAATTCAATAACAACTGTGCCGTTTCAGCTTTTCCGGCTGCAGCATCATCACGAACAGAGACGGTCGGTTCGTGCAATAACTTTTGCGTGAGAGTTCGAGACAAACTCCTCACGACTTTCTCAGGGTCAGCTCCTTGCTGCAAAGCACTAACCGCCTTTTCTACTTCGTTTAGGCGGATATTTTCAGCATGCGCTCTGAATCGTCTTAAGCCGTCCCCCGCTTTTGAAATACGCAAATCACTCGTAAATCGGCGTACTCCAGCGTTAATAATCGACTCGGCATCGTCAGCAGCCCTTTCTCTCGAACGCTTATTCTCATCAATCACATTGGCAAGGTCATCAACCGTATATAAATACACATCCGCCAATTCACCCACTTGCGGTTCGATATCTCTAGGGACCGCGATATCCACCATGAAAAACGGCCGATGTTTCCTTAACTTTAATGCACGCTCAACAGCGCCCTTACCTAGAACTGGCAGTGGACTCGCAGTAGAGGAAATAACAATGTCTGCATCGACCAACAAATCAGGAATATCACCTATTAAAGCTGCTTGACCACCGACTTCATCTACCAAATCTTGCGCACGCGCCAAAGTACGATTCGCAATAGTTAAGTCTTTAATGCCAGCTTGACGTAAGTGTTTCGCTACAAGCTCAGTTGTTTTACCCGCTCCGACCAACAACGCTTTGCTCTGACTCAACTGACCAAATAACTGCTTTGCCAAAACCACTGACGTCGCTGCAACCGATACTGCACTCTCGCCAATCGCCGTCTCTGTACGCACCTGTTTAGCCGTCGAGAAACTCGTTTCAAGGAGACGCCCCAACCGCCCAGTAACTGAGCCCGCCTCAAGCGCACTAGCATACGCAGATTTGAGCTGCCCTAAGATCTGCGGCTCACCCAAAACAAGTGACTCCAACCCTGCCGCCACACGCATAACGTGTCGCACTGCATCGTCGTTGCCATAACAGAAGCAATTTCGCTCAATAAGGTCGACATTAACGTGGTGAAATTTCGCGAGCCAATCTGAAACATCACGTTTTCCGTAACCGCCATCAACCGAACAATATATCTCCGTCCGGTTACACGTAGACAAAATAACGCCCTCGCTCACCTGATGCTGCGCGACGAAAGACGACAAGGCATCCATAAGCGCCAAAGGGTCGAAAGCAACTTTCTCCCTTAACTCTATGGGAGCTGTTTTATGATTTATGCCAAAGGCAAGGATGGACATTGATTACAGAATTTGAGAATTAAACCCCTATTTTACAAAGAGCGTGAGAAATATTCCATGCGAATTACACAATGTCTTATCGACAACATTGACAGTATTAAGCGGTATGTCATCATAACGACGTTTATGCCTCATCTAGTAACGATAAAAGAGACACCTTTGAATTCATTTCGCTTCGCATTTGTTTTAAGCGCGCTCATCACTCTTAGTGGTTGTGCGAGCCTTCTCAACACACAAAACACAGCCTCGACTGACGCAGAGGTTAAGTCCAATTCAGCAGAAGAAGACGTCACTTACCAAGACTTTTCTGTCGAACAAGACACGCTATATGATTTACTGGTTGCTGAAATCGCATCTCAGCGAAACCAGTTTGACATAACACTTGTGAATTATATTCATCAAGCACAAGTCACCCGAGACCCTGCTGTCATTTTACGCGCAATAAATGCCGCACAAATCGCCAAAGATGGTGAAGCAATTCAAGAGCTGGCAATGCTCTGGCTTGAAGAAGATGAAAACTCGATCGCCGCACACCAACTGCTTGGATATCAATACGCTCTCGACAAAGACTACACGCAAGCAATGTTTCACACCTCAGAGATTTTGCGTCTAGGAGGCAACACATCTGTTGAAGCACTTGCTATCAATTCAGCACAAGAAAGCGAAGAAGGAAAACAAGCACTTCTTACCCTGTATAAAGATTTATTTGAACAATATCCAGAGAGCTGGGAGGTGCAGTACAGCATTGCATTAGTTCAACGCAACTTGAAGCAATGCGATGAAGCGATTGCCAACCTAGACGCTGTGTTAAAAGTACAACCACGATTCCAACAAGCAGCTATCGTCAAAGCTAACTGTTTGAACGAGAGCGGAAAGAAACAAGAAGCGCTTGAATATTCAGCTGATGCGTTTGACGACTTTCCAGATAACAATGCAATTGGGAGACTATACGCAAGCCTCCTTATTGAGCGTGAGCAAACAGAAGATGCAGCAAACGTGTTTGCTCAACTTATAGAATATTACCCTGAGTCTCCAAGCTTAAAACTTTCGTACGCTCTTCTACTTTTAGAAATTAACAAACCAGAAGAAGCAACTGTCGTCTTCGAGCAATTGAAAAATTACCCTGCGCACAAAAACGACGCAAACTACTACCTTGGTCGATATTCAGAAGAACAGGAACAACTTGAAGAAGCACTTAACTACTTCAAAGCCGTCTCACCTGGAACACATTACAATTCGTCTGTTGAACGTCAGGCCTACATACTTACCAAGCTTGATCGCCAAGATGAAGCGATCGAATTACTTGCAAGCCTGCGCAAAGAACAGCCAAATAACGAAGTCAGATTATGGCTCATTGAATACAAGCTATTGAACACATTTGAACAACGTGACGCAGCATTAGAGAGCCTCGACAAAGGTATTGCTGATCATCCAAATGATGAACAACTCGTCTACGCACGAGCAATGCATTACGAAGGCGACGATCGGCTTGAAGAAATGGAAGCAGACCTGCGCCACCTCATCGACCAAAACCCAAATAATGCGATTGCCCTGAACGCCCTAGGTTATACCTTGGCTGATCGCACAGATCGACTCGAGGAAGCTGCGCAACTCATTGGCAAGGCGCTTGTGCTAAAACCAGATAATCCAGCCATCATGGATAGCATGGGCTGGGTCCTTTTCCGATTAGGAAAAGCCGAAGAAGCGGTACAGTTACTAGGTGCAGCGTACTTAAAATATCCAGACGGAGAAGTAGCAGCACACTTAGGCGAGGCACTTTGGTCACTCGACAAAAAAGACCAAGCAAGAACTGTTTGGAGCAACAGTTTGCGTCAACAACCAGATCATAAGGTATTAATAGAGACGCTACAGAGACTTGCACCCGAAATGCTTGAACCCAACGCTGACTCTGAAGATAGCACTACAAACTCTGCCGAAGACCAACCAGAGCCTGAGTTAGAAACAAACTCAGAGTCTTAAAAGAAAATGCCTCAAACCATATCTCGCTGGACTTTCACGATAGTGTTCAGCTTATTACTGATGAGCTGCTCTAGTAGCTATAAAAGCTTCGAAAACGACGGCTCAAAAGAACTCCGCGCTAAGCTTTATCAAATTGAGACCTTTCAATTTAATGGCAAACTAGGCTTTCGCAATAGCGAAGAAGCTTTCAGTGTCGCCATCAACAACTGGCTTCAAGACGCTGACAAATACCAAATCGAATTAAGTTCTGCATTCTTTGGATTAGGCGCCATCGAACTGAAAGGCACCGCCGCCTGGATTGAGGCTAACGAACCCGGCCAAGAACCAGTTAGATCAGACTACCCTAACTACACAATCAAAGAGTTACTAGGCAGCCCCTTACCTATACAAAGAATTCGCTATTGGCTGCGCGGCATTCCAGCACCGCAATCTAAATCCCAAGAAACGCTCAACGACCAAGGCCTACTATCTACACTTGAACAAGATGGCTGGACAATACACCTAGATCGCTACCACGATGTATCAAACCTTCCCTTACCTGGCCGAATCAAAATCGAACAAAACGACACGCGTATTACATTGGTAGTTGCACAATGGTCCATTCTCTAAGCCTTCCAGCCCCCGCCAAGTTAAATCTATTCCTACATATCAATGGGCGCAGACCAGACGGCTACCATGAACTTCAAACAGTTTTTCAACTTCTCGATTTTGGGGACGAACTACATTTTGAACTGAACTCAAGCCAAGCTATTACGATCAAACCTGAGTTCAACGACATTCCTGTCGAAGACAATCTAATTTACAAAGCTGCAAAATTTTTGGAACCTTTCGCCACGTACTATAAAGGGGTCGACATCACGCTAAATAAACGTCTACCCATGGGTGGAGGTGTGGGCGGTGGCAGCTCTGATGCAGCGACGACATTAATTGCTTTAAATTACTTATGGCAATGCAATTTAAGCAACGAAAAACTTTGCGACTTAGGGATTCAATTAGGTGCCGATGTTCCAGTATTCGTAAACGGAAAAACATCATGGGCAGAAGGCATTGGCGAGCAATTATCGCCTATAAAAACACCAGATTGTTGGTATGTTGTACTAGCACCAGAAGCACACATTAGCACGGTAAAAATTTTTTCAAATGAAGTGTTGACAAGAGACACTCCAAAGATGAGAATAGCGCCCGCTTTAGAGGGACAGGCACTAAACACGCTTCACAACGATTGCGAAGCACTAGTTAAGCAGCTCTACCCTACTGTTAAAGAAGCAATTGATTGGTTGAGTAAATATGGACCAACAAAGCTAACAGGAACTGGAGCATGTTGTTTTTGTCGACTTTCAACTGAGACAGAAGCAAGACAGGTTTTGAACGAGGCTAGCGCCAAATTCAAGGGCTTTATAGCCAAGGGAGTTTCACTCTCTCCTGCTCATCAAAAGCTAAATGAAGTTGAGACGTTCGCAAAGGATTACTCAAGGTAAAAGTTCAAAATTGAACTATATTGCAGACTTTATTTAGGTACAGATTACTGGGGTATCGCCAAGCGGTAAGGCAACGGGTTTTGATCCCGTCATGCGGAGGTTCGAATCCTCCTACCCCAGCCATTATTCAATACCCATATATAAGCCAAACATTGATCGCCACAAGCAGCTCTGAAACGAGGTAAGCTACCCACATGTCTAAAATGATGGTATTCACCGGCAACGCAAACCGTGATTTAGCACAGAAAGTTGTCGACAATTTACGCCTACCTCTCGGTAACGCTAAAGTCACTAAATTCAGCGACGGCGAAGTAGCTGTTGAGATTAACGAAAACGTTCGCGGTAAAGACGTTTTTATCATCCAACCAACCTGCAACCCAACCAACGACAACCTTATGGAACTCGTGGTCATGACCGACGCATTACGTCGCGCATCTGCAGGCCGTATTACAGCGGTTGTTCCCTACTTCGGCTATGCACGACAAGATCGTCGTGTGCGTTCAATGCGTGTACCGATTACAGCAAAAGTTGTGGCTGACATGATCACTGGCGCAGGCATCGACCGCGTATTGACTGTTGATCTGCACGCTGATCAGATTCAAGGCTTCTTTGATATTCCAGTAGACAACATTTACGCAACACCTATTCTGGTCGACGATATCATGACGCGCTTTAAAGAAGACTTTATCGTTGTCAGCCCAGACGTTGGCGGTGTTGTTCGCGCACGCGCAATGGCTAAGCGCGTTGGCGATGTAGATTTAGCAATTATTGACAAACGTCGCCCTCAAGCGAACGTTTCTCAAGTAATGCACATTATTGGCGATGTAAAAGGCAAAACATGCTTACTCATCGACGACATCGTTGATACGGCAGGCACGCTATGCAAAGCCGCAGAAGCATTGAAAGAGAATGGCGCAAAAGCAGTTTACGCTTACATCACCCACCCAGTTTTGTCGGGCCCAGCGATTAAAAACATCGAAAACAGCACATTGGACGCATTGATTGTCACAGACACCATTCCATTAAGTGACAACGCTGAAAAATGTGGTAAGATTCGCCCCCTTACGATTTCCGGCCTAATTGCTGAGTCGATTCGACGCATCAGCAATGAAGAGTCAATTAGCGCACTCTTCGACTAAACGAAGCAGCGCGTTAGAAAAATTTGCCTATTCCTTTCAAGGGCGTAGGCAAACTATCGAAAAGCACATAAGTGCTTTTTTTCGTTTTAAAATGCGTGTTATGAGTCTGGTCGCGGACTTGTTTCAACGCTTATTGAGGAATCAATAATGAGTGATTTATTTACTGTCGAAGCAGAACTTCGCGAAGACCAGGGGAAAGGTGCGAGCCGCCGCCTGCGTCGTCTAGAAGGCAAAGTACCTGCAATCCTATACGGCACAAAGTCTAAGAAGCCTGTTTCTCTTTCTATCGCTGCGAACAAACTTCGCCGCGCACTAGAAGAAGAAGCATTTTACTCTCACATCCTTACTATCGCTTTCGATGGTAAAGAAGAGAATGCAATTCTTAAAGATCTTCAACGCCACCCAGCAACGAATGAAGTAATGCACGCTGACTTCCAGCGCGTTACTAAAAACCAAGCTATCCACGTTAACGTACCACTTCACTTCACTAACGAAGAAGCATGTGTAGGCGTTAAACTTGGCGGCGGCAAGATCCAGCACCAAATGACTGAAGTTGAAGTTATCTGTCTTCCAGCAGATCTTCCTGAGTTCATCGAAGTTGACATGACTGAAGTTGAAGCGGACCAAATCGTTCACCTTTCAGACATCGTTCTTCCTAAAGGTGTAACGATTGCTGCACTTCAGCAAGGTGAAGATCACGACCTTTCTGTTGCATCTGTACACAAGCCGAAAGGCTCTGCTGCTGACGAAGCAGAAGATGCTGCAGCTGAAGGCGAAGGTGACGAATAAGCCCCCACCGGAGCTTATTACGTTGGCACCAGCTAGGGAATGCACATTCAGCCATGACTCAACAGATCAAGCTGATTGTCGGTTTAGGTAACCCCGGAGCCGAATACGCAAATACCCGCCATAACGCGGGTGCCATCTTTGTAGAAGCGCTTGCACAACAAGCGCTTCAAACCCTCAAACCAGAGAAGAAATTCCACGGCCTTTACTGTAAAGCCAACTTCTCAGGAAAAGATATCCACCTCTTAGTTCCCACTACGTTTATGAATCGCAGCGGCCAAGCCGTTCAAGCGATTGCTCAATTTTTTAAGATTCAGCCAGAAGAAATTCTTGTCGCACATGACGAGCTCGATATTCCAATGGGGGCAATGAAACTTAAAAAAGGCGGCGGACACGGCGGCCAAAACGGACTTAGAGACATCATCGCCAAACTTGGCGGCAATAAAGAATTCTCACGACTAAGACTCGGCATCAGCCATCCAGGCCACGCAAGTAAAGTAACCGGCCATGTACTCGGAAAACTTGGTAAAAAAGAAACAGAAGAACTCACTGCAGTCATCGACGAAGCGAGTCGATATTTGCCAGAGATCATTTCTGGAGATACCGCTCGAGCAATGAACGCACTGCATAGCTTCAAAGCAAGTTAAACATCGTATCTTTGTCACCCAACAAGGTGACCACCCTCGCCCTTCTCTATATAATACGTCCAATTTTTTAAGACCAGACACACTAGGATTCAGACCATGGGTTTTAACTGCGGCATCGTAGGACTTCCAAACGTTGGCAAATCAACGCTATTCAATGCATTAACTAAAGCTGGTATCGGCGCAGAGAACTTCCCTTTCTGTACGATCGAGCCCAATGCAGGCGTAGTCGCCATGCCAGACCCACGACTGGACAAACTATCAGCCATTGTCGAACCTGAAAAAACACTCGCAACGACAATGGAGTTCGTCGACATTGCAGGGCTTGTTGAAGGCGCCTCTAAAGGTGAAGGTCTAGGTAACCAATTCTTAGCCAACATTCGTGAAACAGACGCTATTGCGCACGTAGTACGCTGCTTTGAAGATGAGAACGTTGTGCACGTCTCAGCAAAAGTTAACCCACAAGCTGACGTTGACGTTATTAACACAGAGCTTGCTCTTGCCGACCTAGATACCGTAGAAAAAGCGGTAAAGCGTTACACGCGTACAGCTAAAAGTGGCGACAAAGATGCTAAGAAAGCACTAGCGCTTTTAGAGAGCAAATTACTCCCTCACCTCAACGAAGGTCTGCCAGTTCGCGCATTAGGCTTAGATGAGGACGAACTTAAAACCATCAAAGAGCTATGTCTTCTAACGATCAAGCCAACCATGTACATCGCTAACGTAGATGAAGACGGTTTTGAGAACAATCCACACCTCGATGCCGTGCGCGAAATCGCTGAAAAAGAAAACGCTGTCGTTGTACCTATCTGCAATAAGTTAGAAGCTGAAATTTCAGAGCTAGAAGATGAAGAGCGTGATGAGTTTCTTGCAGACTTAGGCATGGAAGAGCCAGGCCTTGATCGTGTTATTCGTGCAGGCTACGAACTACTAGGATTACAAACCTACTTCACTGCTGGTAAAAAAGAAGTGCGTGCATGGACAATGAAAGCCGGTGACACTGCGCCAAAAGCAGCTGCCGTGATACACACAGATTTCGAAAAAGGCTTCATTAGAGCTGAAGTAGTCGCATATGACGACTATATCGAATTCAACGGTGAAAACGGTGCGAAAGAAGCCGGAAAATGGCGCTTAGAAGGAAAAGATTACATCGTTCAAGACGGCGATGTTGTGCACTTCCGCTTCAATGTTTAGTCAAAAACTTAAGTAAGAAAAATAATGTATTTTTCTTACTTTTAGCTGTTGACATAACAAGGTAAAAGCAAGAAAATACGCGCCTTCTTGAGCAGGGCTACCGCTAAGTCCTAAGACTCAAATGGCTACATAGCTCAGTTGGTTAGAGCACATCACTCATAATGATGGGGTCCCTAGTTCGAATCTAGGTGTAGCCACCAATTATTTCAAAAGCCCAGTTTTTTAACTGGGCTTTTTTATTTCTATGCTCTAAACAAGCCCCATAAAAACATCGGTAAGATCAAACTTTCTAGTAGATCCTGCAAAATGGTGCTCTCTTCTTCATACTCGATAAGATGTAATCTAGACTTTGGCCTTATAGTGCCTTCAACATAAAGTTGCGGAGCAAACGGACTAGCACATTATTTATACCTTCATTACCAAACTCTTCACCTATGAAACTGACACCCATAAAAACCCAAGACCTTTTTGCAAACGAGCTTATCGCTTCACCGCTAACGATCGCAGCCAAAATAGGTAATAAGTGCGTGTATATGAAATTACTGTCCGATGGCACAGTTAAGGGTGATTTAACGACCTACACCTCAATAAACTCGGCAATGAATACGATGCCTATCGCAGCCAATAGCACTAGCAATGCATGGCAGTTTTGGAGCTTTTTCGATCATGAACGAAACGCTTGGAGCCCTCTCGAACACCTTCGTGCAAAACTCGAAACTCAACAGCGACCAAACGAAATTAAAACGAGTAAAACACACCCCCTTCGAATTGATGAAATACACCCTCCAAACGCCAAAGGTAAAATTGGTTTAACCTTCTGCCCCGGTAAAATTTGCGACGGATTATATGGAGGCAGATGGGAGCGTGATCTAAACACAGATATAGAAGCGATCTTGGCCTGGGGCGGCAAAACGCTTATCACGCTAATGGAAACGCACGAATTTGAGATTCTTGGCGTAACTCAATTTCCTACGGCGCTCAAAAACTCACAACTTAACTGGTTACATATACCCATTAAAGATATGCAAGTACCTGATAGCACCTTCGAAGCCACTTGGGCAGAAAACAAAGCGCAATTATATGAAGCTCTCAAACATGGTGATTCTTTTGTTATTCACTGCCGCGGCGGACTAGGCAGAACAGGCCTATTGGCAGCACGTATATTAACTGAACTAGGGATAAACCCCGTAAAAGCTATCCAGTACGTTCGAGACGCGAGACCCAACTCTATAGAAACCTATGACCAAGAATGCTATGTTCTTGCTCAGGCTTGGAAGGCCATATAACAATAAATCTAGAATAATACTAAAGAGTAGATAAAGGATGTCAGCTGTACTTATTACTCAGTGTTTACAGAACGATTTCGTGAAGCCTCTTGCTTCGGGTGAACCACTCCCAAACCAACTACATGTCGGCCACGAAGAATCAAAGCGCTTAATCGGCGAAGATATCGATACAGGCCCTATCGGTCGTTTTATGGATTGGGCGAATGCTCAACCGAGCAACCAGCTAAACACAATTCATATTCGGGACTGGCATAATCCAGATTGCCCGGATCAGGCCAGTCACCTAGCCCAGTTCAAACCGCACTGCATTCAAAATACTAAAGGCGCCGACTTTATATTTAGTGCCAGCTCTTCCGAATCTACAATCATTAACAGCACCACGCTCAACGATTTTGAGGGCACTGAATTAAAAGCAACTTTGGACGAGTTTGATAAGGCCAATACTGACAGGCTTCGTATTGGGATCATAGGCGTATGGACTGAGGCAAAGGTCCTTTTCCTAGCCTACGAACTAGCAACTAGATACCCGAAGGCAGAGATCGCTATTTGCAGTGCCCTCACCGCTAGTTCTTCTCGCAGCCAACACTTTTTGGCATTACAACAATTAGAGCGTTTGGTGGGTGCAACAGTCGTTAATAGCATCGGCGAATTTATTCGCTTCCTAGGTGGCACCGGAACCACCATAACTAACAAATCAATAGACACATCACTCACGATCAAAACGTCTGGCGAGATGAATCTCGATCCCGAGTATGAATTTTTGATTCGCTATCTATTTAGAGATTGCCAACAGCTTTCTCTGAAAATTCTCGATGGTGGATTTTCTGGTAATCTCGTCGCAGGCTCCAACAGCATTGACATGCATAGCCATGAACAAGCCCCTCACGTTATCAAAATTGGCCCTCGTGACTTGATGGCTAAGGAACGAATGGCCTTCGAGCAAATCGAGCAAGTTCTTGGTAATAATGCACCGGCGATCGCACAATACGCCGACTCTGAAAACCTAGGCGCGATCAAATACCGCTACGCCTCAATGGGCTCTGGAAAAACACGCTCACTTCAGGATTGTTTTCAGCAGGGCGAAAGCACAGATAAACTGCACCAGTATCTGAACGATATATTTGAAACCCAGCTTGGTCGCTTTTACAGAGCAGCCACTAACGATAAAGCCGATCTGCTCGAATACTACTGCTTCGATTCTTACTGGGCTGAATCAGTCAAAAGTAAGATAGAAGAACTTATTGGCGATTACCCTACCGAAGGTCCCATCACCCTGCCCGGCAATAAACAGGCACCTAACCTATATCAATTCTACAAAGAAGAGTTGGATAAATTACCTCCGCTCACTGGAGACTACCCCTTTGCCTTCGTGCATGGCGACCTCAATGGTGCAAACGTCATTATCGACGAGCGCGACAACGTTTGGCTGATCGATTTCTTTCATACCCATCGCGGACATGTACTAAAAGATTTCGCCAAACTTGAGAACGACCTTCTCTACATCTACACACCAATTGAGTCTGATGCAGATCTTCAACTAGCTTATGAGTTTAGTGATTTTTTACTTAGGTTTGATGACCCTTTTGATTATCTGCCAAAGTTGTCAGAACAATTTCTTGGGACACAATTTGAACGCACTTATGAATCTGTTTGCCACATAAGAAAGTTAGCTAGCCAACAAATTGAAAAGAATGATCCGTCGAGAAAGATTCAATGGCTAATACCGCAGCTAAGGTATGCTGTGCATACTATTGGGTTTGATGAGCCAAACGAACTTCAACGTATCTGGTCTGCTTACCTAGCCTCAAATTTAATATTATTACTTAAATCAATGTGCTCCCTTAATTCTTGAAATGGACTGACTAACGATAATAAAAAATCGGCTGCCTATAGAACCAAAAGTACTTGCATCAAGCAGTTTCAATAGAGGCAAGCCTATTAGCTAACTTGCCTCTATTTGCGTTTTAAGGCATTGGAGTTGGAACAGTTGATTCAATTGGTGGCATATCTTTAACCGCTTTAACGAAACTCATTAAAGTAGCAACTTCCTCAATAGCAGACACCTTCCATATACCGTCTTCTAATGTGAACATCCAGATTGTCTCTACATCTTTGTATTTCTTACTGCCTTCAACGACTTCCCCTGTTTTTAAATGCTCAAGATAGTCGTTCATATTTGCAGTCATTGAGACGACTAACTTAGATCCTTCATGATTATCTGAATGATTTTTGTGTTGAAAAAGAATCGGCGTGATCGTTTTTAGTTTCTTAACATCACAAATGTTTTTGACGCCTTGGCTTTTCCAATTCTCCAAATACACTTGCTGCTGATTTTGCAAATACCAATCCGTCATCCACTTCGAAGCATCTGACAAATCTTCGTTTGCCCAACCTTTGTGGACTCGCAAAAAGGAATCCTTGAATCGTTGCTGCAAAGATAGCCAATCAAAAACATCGCTATATCTAGTCATATAGGCTAAGTCTTTACGCGCACGCTTCTCTGCTAACTTCTTTTTAATTGTATTGAGGATTATCAAAGGTAGAAACGCGATAAATAATACAACGAGTAAGACTTTACCCCAGAACGACTCGTATATTGTTGAGGCTATTTTACCGCCCGGACCAGCCAATGCGGGATCGGCCATCACACATAGAGACACCGCAATAATACCGGCCATAAATACAGATACATTTTTCATTCATACTTCCTTTTAAGTTTCTACCAGCCTAGCTAGCCGTAAAGCGCTAAAAATACAGACTTAACCTTATCAAAACAGCGATTAATAACTGATTACTCAGCACTTTTAATGAGGGAAGAGTCACACAAATATTTCATAACTAACACGCTAAGTTTCCAATCATGGCGGCAACTCCAATATTAAGAAAAGCCCCACTATTAAACTCCAAATAATCATCCACCATTCCGTCGCTAAAGATCACTCCGTTCCCCGACATAAGCGATGAAACTGTCATCGACGATTCTGTTTCTACGGAACCATAAACCAACTCAGTACCTGTTGTTTGACTCGGAAAAGGCTCTCTAACAGCAAACTTAAGTTGATTCGTATCCCAAGCAAAAGAAGCATCGATTTCTCTGCTCCCACCAATGACACCAGAGGCTCCAGCGACAACACTTTTTAACCAACCCGTACTGCCTAATCCCGTTGAGATGATAATTCCACTGGAAGACTGAACTTCGCGCTTTCCGTCTACCTGAATCTCATATCGAGCAGAGGTTTGGTAGCGAGGTCCGATAAATAGATCGTTTACGGCCAACAACTCTTGCCCGTCGTTTAGCGTGGCCTTTGCCATTGTGATTTGCTTTGACTGGTAATTGCTTTTAACAACGTCACCGAATATCAAAGGCGCGTCTTTTACTTGGAACGGTAGCAGCAGACCATCAAACCTTGCTGGATCCGGGTTCACTCCTATTACTGGCTGACCAACTAGATACTTAAGCGTATTGGCTACGAGACCATCTTGACCAACGACCACAACGATATCGTTAGGACCAAAAATAAAGTTCGGTAAAAACTCGCGATCCAAGCGTTGAACTCGGGCAGCGCTAAAAAGCGCCGCCTCTACTTGTTTAACTGCTTGCGTATAAGTTTGATATTCAAGCTTATAGTCTTCGAAGTCAGCTCCCCTGCTCTCAATCACAAACTTGGCCTGCGCTTCCGTATTGTACTGAGCTATTAGTTCTTCGAATCGGGTTCTTCGAGTGACAACAATGGCTTTGGCATCTTGTTGCTCTCTCCTATCTGTTTTTGGCAAAACGCTCATTGCTGTAGCCTCCCAGAAATAGACTGAAGGAGATCAGGCGCGATATTCAACTGGCCTATCTTATCTGCACCGCCAGCTAACTCTCTGAACGCTTGTGCGAGTAGCTGCTGCGGATCTAGATTACCCATTGTCATGGCTTCGAGCACTTTCGCATCCACTTTTGACAAAGCTTCCATGGTGGCGGCGATATCATAAGCTTTTGCGTCCGCTTGCTTGCGACTGTTCTCGGTTGCCAGTTCTACGAGTTCTTGTCTCTGTTCCTCTTGTTCAACTTCCGCAACTAGTTGCTCTTTCTTCATCTGGCGTCGTTGTTCTTGAAGAGAACGTTCTGCCTTAAGTTTTTCTTCCTTGATTTCGCGCTGTTTGGCTTCCACTGCCAGCTCAGTGCTTAGCTCGTTTTCTTTAACAACTCGCTCTTGTTCAATCGAGGCATTTCTACGTTTGTAGATTGCATCGTCTGCTTGTTCAAGGAGCTGTTCTCGAACAGTTGCTTCTAAAGCTCTAGCAGTTTCTGGAGCAGGTTTGATTGCAACGATAGAAAAATCGATCACTTCGAGCCCCAGTGTATTGATCACCTCTGAACTGGATAACTCACTCTTGATAAGTCGAACCAAGTCTTGGGAAGCAGCTAAAGACTCTCGCAATTCCATTTGTTCTATCGCCGCACTCATTTTCACTTGGATCAAATTAAGAATTCGATTGCGCAATTTATCAGGATCGTCAGATTGATAAGAAAGGTCTTTAGACGTCGCTTCGCTTTTTAAAGTGAAGTTCATTAGCGAAGACAGTTTTTCGGGTTCCGCAATGCGGTAAACCAATTGACCTTGCACGGTGACTTCTTGATAGTCCTTTGTTGTTTCTTTGAATATGAACGGAAGATCACTCGTTCCAGTTGGAATCGCCACCAGAGAAGTACTGGGTGCGTAATACCATAGTGCTAGGCCTGTACCTTTACGCTTAACCTGGCCTTTTTTGAACTGCATAAGATAGGTTGTCGGTGCAACCTTAATGTATTTGATATTTAACATGACAAACTCCTTGCCTGTTTCGGAAGCCGTCTTAACCTCACCTAGCGCATCTTCGCTTCGTTGCATCCTCGCTCGCACTTCGCCTATCCATGAGATATGTGTCATCACTCATTGTCGGGCGCCTTGCGGAATCTGCATTAGGTGAACTTAATCCAAGCTACCTTAAGTTGTGTTTGAAAGGCCGGTCTATCCAGGCCTTTCGTTTAGTGCTTTCTGTTAACACGTTTTGGTTATCGATGAGGCTGTTAAGCCGCGCTTGAAATAGTCTCCTTAACTTGATTTTCTTCAGCTGCATTAGCACGTACTTCTTCAAAGCTATAGTCCTTAAGCAACTTTCCATTTCGATAGACAGGCTGAAGCAAGTTTTCCTTATCACCCAACTCCTGGGCTCGGATGGTTTGCACTTGCCCCTTGTCATCTTTGATCACGGCTAATCGCCCTTTCTTCGATCGCTTTCCTGAATCGGTAATTGGATCCTTGAACACATCTCTCCATAGACCATCTACTTTTGCCGCTGAAGCTTTCATTGCAAATTTCATCGTGTCACGATTTACTTTTTGCAATAACTCACCACCCATTCCAAAGGCGATGTTTTCAGCACTTTGCTTTCTAAGTTTCATTGCATCCAAAATCGCTTCGATGGTTTGCAATGAAACACCATCACCTTGAATCACTCGAATGTATGAAGGTAAAACGCGATACCCTTTATCATTCACTTCGTAACCAAAGTTATTCATTAACCTTTCAATCGTTTCTGTGACGATATTGATTGGATCACCACTGTCTGGCCTTACAATCAAAGTGCCACCAGTGCGTTGCACTTTATCCTTCAACTCTTCACCCCAGATGTTATCGATAGCATTCCACAAATCATAGGAATCACTAACAACGGCCACTAACTTGTCTGGGCCACTGAACTGATCAAGCATATTGGCGTAAGCCTCTTTTTCGTTATCCTTACCCCAGCTCGTAATCGTGCTGTGTTCTGCGGCTGGAATCGAGAAGCCTGCAATTTCAGCCCCGTAATATTTTCTTGCTGCCAAAATACCACTGATAGTATCCGTACCCATGAAGTTGACTAAGTTTGCCGCACCACCTATAGCTGCGGCTTCTTCAGTCGTTGCTCCGCGAGCGCCAAAATCGTGTAATTTAAAATCCAACCCTTCGACACTATCGGCAGTTTCTTCCATAAAGCGCTTAATTACTTGTCTGCAATTCCAAGAAACAGTTGCCACCGTTGTTGGATACCAGACAGCTCGCAACAATGCCGTTTCAACATAGCTGGTTAACCATGCGCAGTTTGGATCGGTATTGATTACTTGAACCATGGCGTTTTTAACTGGCGCCACATAACCTTCTGGCAACGCTTCAATTTCAACAGGAAGATAACCATCGTATTTATTGACGATATAGCGCCAGCCTGCTTCATTGAACGGTAAGCCGTGTGCTTCGATGATGACTTTCGCTTCATCGATATCTTCATTTGTAATGGGGTTAGCTAAATATTCTTTGATGAACATTTGCAAACCAAAGAAGACTGCCTGTTTGAATTGCCCGCCCCTCGCTTCGATGTAACTAGACACCTCTGTCGTATTGGGTGGGTACTGTAAGTAGTGAGACGCTTTATAAGAGTCTACATTTAAGATGATATTTCTATTAGTCATGATGGAAATCCTCCAATCAGTTTTTCTCTTTTAAAAACAGGGCTGGGTCTATCCCGGCCCTGGGGTATGCTTAGTTTTTACATTCCAATCATTTCCTGGATGATGAAATAGTGATCTTCAAAAATCTGGGTTGGATCCAATTCCGCCAGTGGCATCCACTTCGCGTGTTTTGCATCGTCCCCGCCTTTTACTTTGGGTAACTCCTTGTTCGGAGCTAATTCAAAGTAGAAAGCATGTGTAATCGTTCTTCCTCGTGCCGAGCGGTAAGGGTCATCAAATACTTCTTGGGATTTGATTGAGCCTTTAAGTACCGGTGCAGGCACTTTCAAACGCGTTTCTTCTCTTAGCTCCCTTAAGCAAGCATCTACCAATTTCTCTCCGTGATCCACGAAGCCTCCAGGTAATGCTAGTAGCCCTTTCCCTGGCCTTGCTTTCCGTTCCACCATCAAGACATGTCCGCTTTGTATCACCACTGCATCAACTGTTACGAAGGTCGGTGGATACGGTGCAGCACTCCATGCTTGCTGATACTTAGCGACAAACTCCTGTTCACTTTTTACTTCACTGAATTCAGGTGTCGCGTAGAACTTCTTCAATTCTTCTTGCACGTTCACTGGCAAGAATTGTTTTAAATTACCTTGGCTATCTTTCGAACCAAAAACCAATTCTCTAACCGGTGTTGCGCTAATTCCTTGGTAGTTCTCTACTTCAACTGCCCCCCATTGCGGGAACAAATTTAAGTAGTATGAACTCTGGTCTTTACTGTGCCCGATCAACCCAACTTTTGGTTGCTTGTGCGGTACACCGTGGTGTGCCGTTACATAACCATTTACAGTTGCTTGTACGTTTCGAACCCAAGATTCATCGTTGTAAACAATATCCATCAATGGAGCGACGTGCATTCGATCGCTCTCTTCTTGAGACACTGAACCGCGAATCATGGCTTCGCGTTCTGCTATCGTCCAAGGGTTACGTGTTGATCTAGGTTGGTGTGCTGAGCCCGCTAAAATGATTAGCTGTCTCGCCTTTTCCAAACCTTCTCGGACCACTTGTAAATGTCCATTATGGAAAGGCTGGAAACGCCCAATAAAAACTAAAAAGTCGAATTCTTTGTTACTCATATCAGCAAACCCCTTGCTGTTGGTGACAGGAAATTGGTCTATCCAATTTCGTGCTAATGCTAACTGGTGAATCCCACCTGATTTGTTAGCCTGAATACATAGTGGCTTACTGCCACTTATATGTCAACACCCTATTTTGACTTAATTTAAAAACTCTCAGTTTGACATAGTGTTTTTGCGCCACTATCTTAGTGGCTTATTAACACTTATGTGTATGTTGTTCTTTATCACGGAATAAATGAAAGCCAGTAGACAACTGGAGATGAGTTAGAAATGACAAAACAAATATCCGAAAAAGAGTTCCTGAAGAACTACAACATTCATGACTTTGACATACCACTCACATCAGTGGATATGGCGATTTTCACTATTAAAGACGAATCGTTACACGTGCTTTTGGTCAAAAGAGCTCAATATCCTTCGCTTGGGCAATGGGCTCTCCCAGGCGGATTTATCGACGTAAATAAAGACAAAACATTGGATGACACTGCAAGGCGAAAACTAGTAGAGAAAACAGGCGTTGATACGCCGTACTTAGAACAAGTCGCTAGCTTTGGTGGAGCAAAAAGGGATCCTCGCGGATGGTCGGTTACTGTGGCCTATTTTGCTCTAATCAGTTCAGAAGAAGTTACGCTCGAAGCAAATGAAAGCTCTGAAGAAGTTACATGGGTTCCGGTCAATAAGGTAAACAAAGCGTTCGAGCTGGCGTTTGATCATCAAGAGATTTTGGATCGGTGCTATGAACGACTGCAGGGTAAAGTCCAATATACCGCCTTGCCCGTTAACTTATTGCCGGACGCTTTTACGCTAACCGATTTGCAAAGTACTTTTGAGCTAATTCTGGAAAAGGATGTGGAAAAGAAATCATTCAGACGTCGAATACTCGATGCTGATATTTTGGAAGAAACCGGGGAAATGAGAACCGGTAGCAATCGTCCCGCTAAACTCTATCGAGTTAAAGAAGGATCAAAGAACCATTATTTTAACCGAAATATTGAAGGCCAGCGGGTATAAGCAATTCGTTGAGAAACAAGGGAGAAAAATTATGGCAGGAATCAAAACTATCGCCGTCGTAGCACACGACAACAAAAAATCTGAACTAATCGAGTGGGCAGAACGACATATAACTAGTTTGAAGGGTTGCCACTTTGTGGCTACAGGAACAACTGGCAAGCTCTTCGAAGAGAAGTTAGGGGCGGAAGTTACAAGGCTACATAGCGGTCCTCTAGGCGGCGACCAACAAATTGGTGCAAAAATCTCTGAAGGAAAAATAGATATGCTTATCTTCTTCTGGGATCCACTTGAACCAATGCCTCATGACCCTGATATCAAGGCGCTTTTACGTATCGCATCTCTCTGGAATATCCCGATTGCATGTAATGAGAGTACCGCTGATTTTCTGGTTGCATCACCATTAATGACAAATTTCGAAAGAGATAAACCTGACTTTTCAGATTACCAAAACCGAAAGCTCTAACAGGTAATAACTTTAGTGCCGCATAAAAGATGACTGCTTCAAAGGAATACGGAATTTAGATATTTATGTTAAGCCTACTAGACCGTTATGAAGGGTGCCTTCTTGGACTCGCCGTTGGTGATGCAATTGGAACAACACTCGAATTTATGCCAAAGGGAAGCTTTACGCCTATTGATGACATGATCGGCGGAGGACCCTTTGGTCTTAGAGCGGGCCAATGGACAGATGACACCTCTATGGCACTTTGCCTTGCGGAATCTCTTATTCAACGGAATGGATTTGACCCTATTGACCAAATGAATCGCTATTGTAATTGGTGGCAGTGGGGTTATCTGAGCAGTACTGGCGAATGTTTCGATATCGGTTCCACTGTTGTTGAGGCACTCAATAAATACTTGGAGAATAAAAAGCCCTTCGCTGGTTCAATAGAACCTGATTGCGCAGGCAATGGTTCCCTAATGCGTCTAGCACCTGTTCCAATGACTTACTATGGGAATATCGATAATGTGATTAAGTATGCTGGAGAAAGTTCAAGGACGACTCATGGAACAGCAGAGTGCATCGATGCGTGCAAATACTTTGCAGATCTGCTATGTCTTACGCTAGATGGAGTTGATAAAGGCGATTTATTGAATAGCTCTTCATATAAACCTTATACACAAAAGATTAACTTAATCTCAGATGGAAGATTCCTGAACAAATCAGAACAAGAAATATCAGGAAGTGGCTATGTCGTTCATTCTCTAGAAGCGGCTCTGTGGTCATTTTTCACAACAGATTCTTATGAGTCCGCAATACTAAAATCTGCAAATTTGGGCGATGATGCCGATACCACTGCCGCAATTTGTGGACAGATTTCTGGAGCATATTACGGAGCGAGTAACATTAAGAAATCTTGGCTAGATAAGTTGCATATGCATGACGAAATTAAGGCCACAGCAAACCAACTTCTAGAACTAAGAGACAAACTGAATCAACCTTCCTAAATGTCAGACGCCCCCGATACTGGTAAATAAATCCATATGGCGTTCAGCCAATGGGTTTATGCGCAGCTCGCCTACGAGCGGAGTCGGCAGAGAGCGAATTCCACAATTCGCTAATGAAAGCTTTGTCCAAACAAAGATTTCATGGCTCTGTTTTGATCGACTCTCTCGATCAAAATTGACGTTCGTCCAGAACAACAACTAAGCATTTACTTGCCGCTCCAACGACAATCAGAAACTGAATTCCCCTGCGCTTTGTTTGACATTCAAAGCGCTCTACGTTGAGGGGCTGCTGTCGAGGAGGGGGAATCAATTAATGCGGATAATATTGCTAATCGAAAGCCTAACTGAAGTGTACGCTAACCCAATTGATGTATTTCTATTCGACCAGCATAGGAAGCAGAAGCAAGAAGATTATCTTCTAGCCAGCACAGCGAAGTTGCAAAATTTTCATGCCTAAACAGTTCATTCCATTTATCCAGAAAGCCAACTATATGAACAACTCTCCCATCTTCTCCACAGGAATATAAACCATACTCATCAAGCACAATGTCTCTTACGATCCCCATGTGAATATTCCAGGTTCTCACGAGTTTTAGAGTATTTTTACAAAGTTGATGAATATTTCCTTCCTCCGACCCAGCAAACAAAAACTTGTCGTTAGAAGCTAAGCAACGAATCGATTCTGATAAACTTATTTTCTTGATGCATGCGCTAGAAGAAATCATCCCCCACTTCTGGACCTCCCCCACGGATGTGCAAACAATAAACTCCTTATTGCTTATGCATTCAATATCCCAAACCCAACCATCCGCAATTTTATAAGTTTCCTGTATTTCAGCTTTGGCATCCCATCGCCTTACAATACCGTCCGCGCCACTAGTTAGAATGTCATTACCAATAATCTCAACACTCAATGCCGATCCATGGAAGGTATCTTTCCTTGCTTGGAGCTCGTAACCAGAATTTTCCTCTATCCAAAGGTTTAGATACCCATCTCGAGAAACGGTAAGTAGATCATTATTATTAACGACCATATCAAAAATAGAATTTTCATGACTCACTAAAACCTGGTCAAGCGACAACGAGTCATTCCATATTTTTATAGATCTGTCTCTAGAAGCAGAAGCAAGCTTTCCGCCTGGAAGCTTCGCCAAACTCCATATATATCCATCATGATGCGTTTGATTTAATCTCTTACGATTACTTACCTGGTAGACAAAGTCACTTCTCAGAATATATTTACTGTTTTGAAAAACCGGCTTCCCGCTGTGCCAGATTCTGTGATCAAAAACGAGAATATCTCCAGCACTTCCCCAATAACTTGTTAGCATTTTCTTACCGGAGCCGTCTTCAAAAAAAGCAGTCTCCCCTCCAACGTATTCATCGCAATCATTTAGATACAGCAAGAACGTTAATACTGACTCTTCTCCAGCCTTTGGATAGAAAACACCGTCTTGATGAATGGAAAAGCTTTGTCCTCCAGAGTACTTACAGAATCTTAGCCTTTCGTTAAGGCGGCACAATCTATAATTCGTTTGATCAATCTTTAGTTCACTTGGTATTTTTGTCCGAACCTTTTCAAATAGA
Organism: Oleiphilus sp. HI0066; assembly: GCF_001635725.1. Taxonomy (NCBI): domain Bacteria; kingdom Pseudomonadati; phylum Pseudomonadota; class Gammaproteobacteria; order Oceanospirillales; family Oleiphilaceae; genus Oleiphilus; species Oleiphilus sp. HI0066. The sequence goes on along the minus strand of NZ_LWFH01000113.1, from coordinate 12,860 downwards.
TCGCTTGCTAAACTTGGATCATCAATCTGTACACGTTCGTTATTTCTATAGCTCTTTGGGTACTTATCGTTTGCTGAAACAAATCCTTCTTCTAACGCTTTATCGAGCAATTCTGCGCATTCAGATTTCGAGAACAATCCTTTTATGACAAAACAGGTTTCTGATCTTTCTGGAAGTAGATCAATGATCCCTGAGTTAAATTCGGAACAAACATTCATAACAACCCCCCGTTTCTTAATATTTCCATTTCGTATGAGATATTTGACCTAGCGTTGGCTTCCAGCTCTTCCCAGAAACAGTCAGATTTGTAGATTCTTTTTTTATTCAAAAATTTTCTTAGCAGCTCAATCCTTCCTTTTCGATATAGCCAGTTGGGTATATTGAATTCTTGTCTGCATTGGTTAGCGTAAGCACTGTATTCTTTTCTTGGAGCGCCTAATATCGACAAATCCAGATCTACGAAAAGCTTCACGTCACCCGAATAGTCTTGATCATGAGATTTCGTCGCGAGAATTAGGCGAGCAGCTCGATCCGCTGCTGACTTGTCTAATCCTAACTCCAACATAGCCATACAACACTTCTCTGCACTTAACATTTCAGTAGCTAAGAGCTTGTCTTGAATAACATCGTGAAACCAAATTGCGAAGTAGAAAGAGTCCCAATCTTCTACCTTACTTTTGATTTTTTCAGCAAGCTCTAACATATGATGAATATGCCCTAGGCCGTGATATTTCCTAGGCTCTGACGTATATTCTTGGACGAGATAGTCAAACCATTCGCCCATCTTATTCGGATGAGAACCCATCTCCTCCAGATTAAATATCCACTGAATCCTAAGCTCATCAATCATAATTCCCTCTTCAATTAATTTGGTTGATTAACCAATTTAAAAAATACATTACATAAACAATTCGCCAAAATCAAAGTAATTTGGTTAAATGACCAAATAAATATTTTGATCAAAGAATCTCACAATGGGTCGTCCGTCAAATACGCAACAAAGAAAACAAGAAATAGTCGACGCTTTACTGCGCGTAATGGCAGTACATGGGTACGAAAAAGCCTCAATCCAAGTTATTGCAAAAGAGGCAGGCTTGGCACCTGGTTTGATTCACTATCACTTCAAAACAAAGCAAGATATTTTGCTTGCTTTGATTAATTGGATCGCTACTTCAGCAAGCGATAGACTAGAGAAGCTAAATTCAATGGATAAGGATCCCTGGCACAAGCTCGAAGCTTTCATTAACGCCCGTTTGGCAACTGGTGACACACAAATGCCAGAAGTAGTTTCCGCTTGGGTCGTTATCGCGGGAGAATCACTAAAACAGCCTGAGATTAAGGAAATCTACCAAGACCTGATTGGACAGCAATTAACCTTACTTAGACAATTATTAGCAGATGTATGGGACGGTAAATCCTCAAAGAATAAAGAGGTTATTCATTTAAGCGCTACCGTGATGGCAGCAATGGAAGGGGCATTCCAGCTTTCTGCGACAGCCCATGATGTGATGCCAAAGAACTACGCAGCTGAATCTATCTTGGAGCTAATTAAGAATAGAGTTGGGCTATAGAATAACATAATCTTTTTAAGATCTTTCGCCCTTTCCAAACTTATCGCCATATTCAAAATATAACCAAGCAGATAGTGATACGATTCCTACAGAATAGCCGTACCCAGCGAAACTATTGAGTAGGATATTGAACAGCCAGTTATCATTTACATAGCCATAAGTTGATAAAGCTGTCGCTATCGTGATTACTGAAGAAATCACCATAGGTCTCCCACCCAATTTCTCAGATCGGGTACACCCGAAGGCCGCGATAAATAATGCGACTACATTAGTAACCAGAAATATTCTTATATCAGTGATAAGTTTCGAAAAAGTACCGTCTAAATAACTTTTTAAACTTTGCTTCCAAGAGAAGACCTTCTCGAACAATGCCGCCTTGAGAGGATTATTTGTCTTAAACTCTAATGGCAAAGCGCTAACGTTAGCATCTTGTTGAGTTATCGAACCAACATACAAGTGTGGATCTCGTTTAAACTCTGAGATTTCTTTCTCGATAACTTCGATCTGGTATTCTTCCAAGTAATTCTTCGCGGCTTTTGAATTTAGCACTTCTTCCGCAAATCCCACTTTTGGTAATGTACCTGCGATAACTTTATCAGTAACAAGATCCCTAGAGCGCTCTTGGATTTCTTCGACAACAAAAAGGCTAACGACGAAAGATAAAAGAAAAAACAGGCCAAAGAATACTTGGAGTGACAGCAATACTTTTTTCACGACTAGTCCTTGTTAATTGTTTACTGGTAAGACCTAAGATCTGTAGACAACGCATAGCTGCATAATGGCAACGAGTATTTGACGAGGAATAAAACTACCCGCGCCTAATGACTTCCACTAGAAAATTTGTCCATCAGGGCTAAGAGAAGCCCGGAGAAGACAAAGGTAAGTAGGATGAGAACTTTCCACATTAGTTGCTGCTCTGTGTAAGCTCCTATATTAATAAAGGCTTTAAGCAACTCTATGGAAGAAATCGCAACAATAGAACTGATCAGTTTCAGTTTCAACGCCGAAAAGCCTACCTTCCCCATCCATCCAGGCTTATCCGCATCATGTTGTACTTCTATTTTGGAAACAAAACTTTCATAGCCACTAAAGATTATAATAAATAGCAAGTTGGCAATTAATGCTACATCGATCAAAGTTAATATACCAATGATCATTTCACCTTCACTCAGAGTTAAAGAGTGAGAAAAAAGATGCAGTAATTCAGCAAAGAATTTAAATATCAGAAGAAAAACTGCGACTACCAAGCCAACGTAAAAAGGGGTTAACAACCAGCGACTAGCAAACAAAGCTTTTTCAAAGCGCGTTTCAAATTGGTTCATATTGATTCTCTTAAATTTTTTTGTGATATCCACTTATCATGATGTAAAACTAATACTAGTGATCGATTGGATAAAATTAAGTCTGTAATAATCCTGAAGTCACCTGACTTAGTAGGCCTTAAGGTAGCTAGACATTGAGGCCCTAGACTTAACGAGAAGCACAATCTCAACTATTTCAATTAATGCACAGAGCAACTTTTTCGGGGACTTTCATTGATAAAAAATAGGCTGATCAAAGAGTTTTAAATACCTCTAAAAGCCTTCCAAAGCGGATGATATTTTTTATAGTTTGGTTAGTTCTTTTCAGGTTGATGATAAAAAAGGCTAAAACAATAGTTTGTCTATCCTTAACGATTCAGGCGCACCACCAGCACCTAAAAATCCAAATCAACGCCATCACCTTTTCCTCCTGCAAGCCTCCCTAAAAAGCGCATAATCCAAACGAACAACTCTATAGGAAACTCAATTAAAACTTCAATCATGTCGACTACTCGCCCGCCGTCTTGCCTCTGGCCTTTTCTCTTACTAGGCCAAATTACATAAGCGGCAATGAACGAAACCAAAGTGGCTGCTAACACAACACCATCGAAGCCATCCCAAAATAGCGTATAAACACCAGCGATTGCAGCAAGGAATACTATACCAGCAGACCACTCTCTCAACTCGATCATGTTTAGCCCCAATACGATTAACTAAGATACTCAGTCTTAATCTCTTCGACTTTCGACAGCATCTCAACATCTAATTCTGCTTCGTTCAAACGGCCAATGATGTTTGAAAGGACACGTTTCTCGTTGTCATCAACCACCCCATCCTTCAAAGCAATTGCTAGAATTTGGTTGATCTCATTCACATCTAATTTTCCGTCATCTGCAAAGCAGTTAATCGAGTGGAAAGTCATTTCTAAATAATCTCTGTTTTCACTCATGCTCTTTCTCCTTCAGTGAGTTTTAATCCAAGTTTGTGATTAGATATTGCTTAATTTGTTCTCTCTCAGGATGCTGATCTAGCCATTGCTTAAAGGTATCCAGTTGAGCGAAATCATTCGCTCCCAGGAGATTCGCGTAACGCTTTTTATGTAGCTTTTCTTGTCTTTCAATGCGGATGTTTCTCTGCCAAGCATCGGTAAATATCTTAGGTAGTTTGTCTGCCATATCTAGCGTCTTGAGAAGCTGCCATTCACCTTTATCCAGCCACGCTTCATCACACCCGTTGCACATATCAAGTCGATTTACGGATTCTGTTCCTATCTGGAATTTGGTCATAAATTTCGAACACTTCGGGCATACTTGAGCTACGTTGTTGTCCTCAGCCTCTGCAACCTCAACAGTGCTTACGACTTCGCAAGTTTGTGACTGCTGATCAGCCCAAAATCGATAGTTCATTAGTGAAATTAAAGCGCCATCACATTTTGTACAGGCGCCTACAATCAAACCCGGTTCAAGCTCTCTGGGTTCAAGTTCGTATCCTTTGCATTGTGGGCATTTCATATTTATTCCCTTTATTTTTTTGCTCGCTGCTTAGCTAAGACTAATTCTCGGGCATACAGCAATGTTTATAGCGCTTCCCACTACCACATGGGCAAGGTGACTTTTTCTTTGGTTTAATATCGTCAGCAATACGCATTACATCCTGCTGATAGAAATTCGACAACGCCGCAAATAACTTAGGATGTTTATCCTTCATCATCTTCGGTCTTTCAAAAAAGTATTCTGAAGCAACCGCTAAGAATTCAGCTTTATTTGTCGCGCCGTAATCTCTTATATTGCTCTCATTGTTTTCGATCCCTGATATTTTTTGTTCCACTAACTCAAACCACGGTATTGAAAAGGCAAATTTCTTGAGCCGTTCAGGGAAGCCATCGCAGTCCCCATCGGCCATATCAACCAGATGAACAAATTCGTGAATACCCACATTCTGTTTATCTTTTGTATTTTCGAAACCCAAATGCAATGCTGGCTTACTCAGGGCAAGTTTTCCCGCCATTGGTCCCGTACCCACCATTCCTGTAATAAGTGAGTCTGGCTGACCGCATTCAAATTTTTCATTGAAAGACGCCGGCAATAAGAAAACTTTTTGGACATTAAAGTAATGCCAATCTGGAAAGCCCCATACTGGAATTACCGCACTTGCCGCCACTAGCAGCCGATCTTCATCCGTGACTTCAAACTGACCCGCCTCGAAAGTCGTCGTTTCGAGAAACAGCCTGACGCGCTCTTCAAATAAGCCTTTGTCTTCAATACATAGCGTTCGGTAAAACACTACTTTGTCATTCAAGTAAGCTGACCATTCTGGTTGCCATTGAATAGCATCCACTTGAACATTCTGACTTGTGAGAGTCTTGAGCTTTTCCAACAGCCAATTAACCATCTGATAACCCTCTATTTTTCTCCTGTTCATTTCTGTTGCTCCGTTTCAAAAAAAGCGAATGAAGAAATGCGAACAGCGCGCCTGATATCGCGCCAAATAGATGCGCCTCAAACGAAATTTTCGGGTCATTTGGCAACAAACCATAAATCATTCCGCCGTAGAGAAACACAACGACAAATCCACAAAGAATATTTATAAGCCTTCTATCAAACCAAGCAATGGCAATCGAGAAACTCCATAGCCCGAATATCCAGCCACTAGCACCAATATGTATAACCCCTCTTGCAAAACACCAAATCAATACCCCGGTTAGCACAATGACAAAAATGCTACATGCAACATAAAGGGAAGTTGACCTAAATAGGCATAGAGCACTGAATATAGCTAGGCCAAACAGGTTATTGATGAGATGACCCAAATCGCCATGAATAAATGGTGAGGTAAAAATATGGAACCAATGCGCCACAGATCGAGGAATAATTCCATACTGATTCAGCTGACCATCAAGCACTACATTGATCACATGAACAAGGATCATAATCAGCACCAGACCAACTATGATCTTGCCCCCTGTCCAAAGGCTTCGCAGCATATGACCGGACTAGCCTTCTAAATCTGTCGAATCTGAGTCGATTACAGTAGGATTAATCCCGGAGGCTCTTTCTAGATTCCTCAACTGCTTAGACACATCTCGGAGCTTATAATGCGTTCGAAGATCAATATCTAATTTCTTATCCATGCTCTTAACAACCGGCGTCAAACTGTGTTCGATCGTATCGGCCAAAGCCGATAAGATACGATCAATCCCTGGAACCGGCTGGTTAACCACTTCAACATTAGGCTGATTGCCCTCAAGTGCCGAAATTAGCTTATTCATCTCCTCAGAGAACTGATCAGAAGATACGTTATCTACTGGTTCGACCTGCATCGCTTGAGACTCTATCTCTCGCTGCAAGGCAAGCTCAGCCAATTCCCTTTCGGTTGCCGTTTCAGCCACATTCTTAAGGTCCTTGATCCCAGAGACAAGGTCTACCAACTGGGCAACAACTTTACCGCCAACATCACCGTCGTCACCTCCCATCGCTTTGTTTCGCAAGAAGTCGCGCTTGATTTCTTCCCAGCGCGACGACTGCTCTTCGGTCATGTTGCCTCGAAGCTCTGCAAGCTTAAGCAAATTATCTTCAGCCCCTGAGGTTAATAACTGCGCCTCACCAAGGTAGTGATCCTGAATCATTTGCATCAGCTCATCTTCATTCATCACCGCAGAGAGTTTCTCAGCCATCTTGTTCATATTCCGATAACTACCTTGAAGCTTAAAACTAGGCTCCGTTCGATACTTATCGTTTTGTGCTGCAGAGGCGATGTATTGTTTGTTAATTTTGAGTACTACATCTTGAATTACGAACATCTTCTTCAAGATCTCTGTGATCTCATTAATCTCAGCACCACTGTATTGATGACTCAAATCTGTGGCGGCGACATCCTTGCCTTTTGCCATATCGATCAACTTGTAGATGTCATCCATTTCTCTCACCGCAAGAGGTGCGAGCACATTATTGGAGGTCATTGAGTTCTCGATATAACTCAGCGCAAACTGCTCGTCCATACCACCCAAAATATCACCCAAGTTGTAGATATCAGCACGGTTAGCAAGCATGTCCGGTACTTTGAACGCTTCCCCTGATTCGGTATAAGGGTTACCGGCCATCACTACACAGAACTTGCGGCCACGCATGTCATAGGTTTTTGTTCTGCCTTTCCAAACGCCTTCGATACGACGCGTTCCATCACAGAGTGAAATGAACTTCTGCAAGAACTCAGGATGGGTATGCTGAATATCATCCAGATACAGCATCACGTTATTACCCATTTCCAAGGCCAAGTTAAGCTTTTCCAACTCTTGCCTAGCGGTGGCGTTAGGCGCTTGCTGAGGATCCAATGACATAACGTCATGCCCCAGTGAAGGACAGTTGATCTTCATAAAGATCAGACCCAATCGATTCGCCACATATTCCATCAAGGTTGTTTTACCGTAACCGGGAGGCGAGATCATCATGAGAAGCCCCATGAGATCAGTACGTTTGTTTTCGCCCACCGTTCCCATTTGCTTAGCGAGGTTATCCCCGATCAAAGGCAAATAGGATTCGTTAATTAAACGGTTTCGAACAAACGAACTCAGCGGACGCGCTTTAAACTCTTCAAGACGCAATGCATCGCGCTCTTCTGAGATGACTTGCTGGCGAACCTTTAAGTAGTGATGATAGCTTGGTACAACCACATTGAGATGGTGAGACAGTCTCTGTAGAAAAGCATCTAAGCCAAACTGGATAGTCTGATTGGAAATTAAACGATGATCTCCCAATAAGCCTTCAATTTTAAGCTCTAGATCCACACTGCTTGTTCTGCGATTTACTTTATCGCCAACATTTAGCAGCACGATTGCTTCGGGAATATAACGTTGAAGTCGATTAGTTACGGATGCGTTATCAGAATTTCTATTTGAAGAACCTCTAGAGGCCTCATCGGCGCCTGTTTTGTCTTCTAATAGAGCATGTAACCATGCTTCCGTTAGTTTCCACTGCTCGCTTGGCAAGCCATCTAGCTTATCGAGCGATATCGCGTATTGATCCCAAGTTTTATCATCCAAAGTACGCTTTAGCTCATCCACTAAATCAATTGCGTATTGACTGCCAACAAACTCTACTTGATCGCGAGCGAGCTCTTCTACCAAATAGGATGCAGCATGTTCAATCATCAATGAATCGGTATCGATTGGATGTCTTTGAACAAACAAACCGATATAAGATCGAACCTCTTCTGATAGAAGCACCAAAGCTTTACTGCTAGAAAATACAGACCGCATATGGACTGCAGACCGAGCTCGCTCGGGCCAGGTCAGCAATGCTTCTTTAAAGGAAGTTTCATAAGTATCTGCTCTAGCATTCACTTTGTCCTTCTGTGGATGAGCTTTTAGATTCGTTAACAATGCCTGAGCATGTGCCCAGAACGTCTGTGCAAGCGCACGTGCACTAGGATCAAATTTCAATAAATCTGCCTGCGCCAACGCTGGAAGAATATCTAGTAGAATAAGGGTTGCATCGTGGTCATGAACCCCCTTTTCGTAACCTTCTTTATAACGAGGGGCAGCAAACTCACGAACTATTTTTTCCAACTCACCTTCGGCATGTACTGACGAATGCAATTTCTCAAGGCTGAAACTATCAGTCTCTTTCTCCGCCGCATCAAGCACTTGGAACGCCAAGTATTCTGCTCGATAAACCTGCGGCGTCTCAGACTCCAAAGACATCTCCCAGTAATCTCTCAACTCTAAAAGAGCTTCACTGGTGATTGATTCAAAATAGTCCGTGCCCGTTAGATGAATATTCAATTCACCATCACGAGGAATAATCGTTAGATCTAATTCTTGCGTATTAACTGAGAATTTATGACGAGGACCAAGCTTAATAACATTGCCACCCTCCTCATAAATGTCTGTCTTATCTCGCAAGGAACGCAGTGCTTGCTCTTTAATCGCCTTAAATCGCGACTCAATATCATCAGCTTTAACCGCACTATCTAAGCCTCGAAGATCTTCAACAAGCTCTCTTACCTTCAATACAAGCGCATCAGACGCGAAGTACGTGTTTAATTCATCCGTTTCTGTAAACTTCAAGGAGCGTTTCTCAATGCTCGATAGAATTCGTCCGGCTGCATCACAGATAGTCTGAGCTTTGCGCTGACGCTCATCGAGAAGCCGCTGTTTGTGACTTTCAAAGGATTCGTAAATTTCTTCACGCTTATCCATGATGTCAGTTAGGAACTGATCGAAGTTGCTAAACTGGCTTTCCAACTCCTCTAACTGAACCAATAAGCGAGACAATTGTTCATCACATTTTTCAGGTATCGTCGCTAACCCTAAAGCGTTGGTGATACTCTGCGAGAACAACTTAAACTGAGCCCCAAATTGGGCAATAGCTTCCTCTGAGCCAAGGTTTTTACGCTTTAAGTTTGCGGAAGCTTTGCTTTGATTTAGTTTGGAATAAACATGCGAGATTGCATCAATAATACGGGTACGAACCGTCGCATCATCAACCTTCAAAGATCCCATCAACTCAGACAGTAAATCCAAGCCTGAAGCGGTGTTTTCAATCGTTTCAACCAGAGGCTCCAACAAAGCATTTGTATTCGCTTTTTCGACCTCGGTATTTAACTGATCAATCTTCTCAATATAAGGATCAAGCGCTTGTTCATCTGACAGGAACTCAACAGTCTGATCACTTAATGTTGCTTCGACTTCCTGAAGCGCTTCGTCCATTTCGTTGATGCGATCGACATTGATGTATCGCAGATCTTTGATTGTAATTAGGTGTCCACGCTGTCTGCGTAACTTACCTAAAGCATCTACATACTGTTCCGCCGTTTCCCAATTGTCGGGTCTTACTTCGATTAACAAATCTTCTTGCGCTGCTTCAGCCTCAGCCATTGTTTTAGCTGACTGCTGGCGAATGCTTTCAACCTTTTCGAATTCATCAATCACAAGCTCTGATGTATCCAAAATTTCTTTGATGATAGTCGCTAAAGACTCTGTCTCGGGCTCTGAAATCCAATAGTGGTCGTCAAATACTTTCTTCGCAGCCTTACTTAGCTCCTCATAAAGACGAGAAGAAACAGATTGGTTGTCTATCATTCTGCACACGCTGTACAGATCAGACACGCCACGAACGAGCTCTGCATTCCCTATTCGACCATAAAACGTCTGACTTGGAGACGCTTTACTCGCAAATTCGGCGCTCTCGTAAGGAGTCTTCCAAACCTGCATTGGATGCACGCGGGTCGGCTCAGCCTCAGCTGAGAAAATCACCAAACGCCCGTCTTCGGCCAACGCATAGCCATGCCCATATACAGGGTTCTGAAGTTGTTTTTCGATCATGTTGTAGGCGAATAGGCCTACCATCCCCTCTTCCGGCTGATAAAAGACGTAAAGCACATCTTCACCATTTGGAGAACGGTACATTCGCTTAAACTGGAGGCCTTCAACTTCATCATCAAAAGTTTTGAATTCACCCGTTTGAAGGTAATAGCCACCGGGGAAAATTATGCCGTGATCTTCGGGCAATTGGACACAAGATTCGCCAATCGCATCCACTCGTAATACGTCTTGGGTCATCGTATTAAAAATCAGGTATCGCCAATTCTCTTCGCGATAAGGCCTGATTTTGAGAAGAATTAAGCTGCCAACCTGAGCGTAGTCTATTTGCCCATCATCAAGAGATTGAGTTTTGTCTTCTACGGGCTCACGGTAAATGCCTAATCCGTCTTCAGTGTTGTTCTCAACCTTAATGGTTAGATCGCCACCGACGGTCTCAACGAAAACTGTATCTAGAATGTTGATGTGTGGATGCCGACCATTGACGCTGTCTTCACGAGAGGTAGTAATCCACTCAAAATCATAAGGTGAAGGCAATTGGATATCACGCTCACCACGATTATCAATATACTTGATCTCTTTTCCGTCTGGGGAAACGCTCCAGCGGAATACACGAATATCTTCAAGCCGTTCGCCAATTTGAAATCCGGCAAGTAGCTTGCCGTCTTTGACTCTTAATTGAACGAGTTTTGTGTGCTTGTAGTAGCGATATAGCTCATCAAAATCATTTACAAAGCTACTTTCAGATAGGAAAGAACCGTCATAGCTAGCGGCTTCTAGTTCGATACCAGAGTCTGTTTGAACTGTATTGAACAGAGCAAAAACATCTTCTATTTTCGTCTCTTTTTTTAAGCCAATAAAGACGTTGTAACCAAACAGGAGTTGGCCACCTACCTGGACAATATCCCGAGCAATGCAGTTATTCTCGGTACGAACACGAACCCGCGCCGTGACACTCATATCTGAGCTGCCAAATTCTTCTAAACGCGCTTCGTTTAAGCCCTTAGCCCCCTGATAAAGTCGATCACCTTGATCTACCAGACGCTTCCGAATGATCTCGTAAGCACCACCTTCGGCTACGGCATTATCTACAATGCTCTCATCGTTCTCGACGTTCTGAACCATGTCATCATCCTTTTAAAGAAATCTAAAGGAGCTAGGCCTGAGCCCAGCCCCTCGTTATTAACCGGTTAGTTCAAACCTGGCGAATAAACATTAGGCTTCTTCATTCTCGACGACAGTCGGTTTCTTTCCTTCGATCAGACGGTTAACCAAAGATGAGATCGTATCACTCTTATCTGCGAGGCCATCAACGGCTTTACCAATTGATAGGGATTTCGCAAAATTGTTAAAGAAGTGATCTTCTCCACCCACGATATCGATCTTCGCTTTCTGTAGAGCAACAGCTAAGACTTCTGCATTTTCACGAGCGATGTCTTTACCAGCATCAATTGCCGCCAACGCTTCTTTCAGAGCTGTCTCTAGGCTCATACGGAATTCTTCATGCTCTCGTGCGTCTTCGCTCATTGTGTTCATTGCTTCGAACTTATCTACTAAGCCATCTGCTTCAGCCTTGAATTGCTCTCGGGTCACTTCAGCACCTGCCAAGCCAAGTTCCCGCGCAGCTTTCGCTTCAGCATCACCTTGTGCAGCAGTAACGTCTGCTTCTGCTTTACCTGTACCCAACAATGCATCAGCTTCAGCATCACCTTTAGCACGTATAACAGTCGCCTCTGCCACACCCTCTTTCTCAAGAGCTACTGCTTTTGCTTCCTGAACCTTAGCGTCCGCCAATCCAGGGGCTGCGCGCTCTGCCTGCGTACCTTCTGCTAGCTTTTTCTTCGCGTCGGCTTCTTTAGCTGCAGCCTCAAGCTCAGCTTGAGCAATAGTCGTAATCTCAACAGATTTATGTTTTGCAGATAACTCTTCTGCTTCTGCAGCCTTAACTTGTTTAACCTTGTCCTCTTCAGCTTTAGCTTCTGCTGCTAACACTTGAGTTTGCTTAGCGCGGTCCGCTTCAGATACTTCGCGAACTTCCTTGATCCTTTCTTCTTCGATCGCAACAGTTTTATCAACTGCTACACGCTCACGAATAACATTTGCGATTTCTTTCTTCTCAATTTCAACAGCTTTCTCAGCCTCAATCTTCTGAAGTTCAACTTCACGTTCACGAGATACAATCTCAAGATCACGCGCTCGTGTCACCTTCTCTTCTTCAATCGCTACAGCACGTTGACGATTTTGTTCTGCAACCTCAATTTCTCTCTGTTGATTCTCTTTCTGGACCTGAAGGTCTTGCTCAACCTGAATAGTCGTCGCTTCTGCTTTTTTTCGTTCTTCCTCCTGAACCTTCTTCGTCTCTGCTTGTTCGCGAGCACTAATGGTTGCAATTTCGCGCTTCTGTTTTTCTTCGGCATCCGCTTGCTGACGCTCTAGCTCAAGCATTGCTTCAACGGTCTCAACATTTTTCTTTTTTATCGCCAAAGCTTCATCTTGCTCAAGAATATTCGTTCGAACGTTCTGCTCTGCAGTTAGCGCTGTAATCTTTTTAATCCCTTCTGCATCAAGAATGTTGTTTGGGTCAAGGGACGCTTTAGGCGTTTGCTCTAAGTAATCAATCGCCACATCTTCGAGAACGTAGCCGTTCAAATCATCACCGATGACTTCAAC